>CAMWRV010000023.1 GCA_947176745.1 uncultured Muribaculaceae bacterium | reverse complement strand
GACTTTGATGTTGCTACTCATGTCATACGTGTTAATTTCGTCAATAATCGTATCACGGCGTATCACGACGTACCGTGACGTACCACTTTCTCCACCACATTGCCGACGCTTGGGGTGAAATGAGTCGCTGTCGTACAGAATCCGTACAAAATAGTGCATAAAAACGCCTAACACTGACAGTTATCAGCATTAGGCGTTCTTGTAAGAATTAAGTTTTATCGTTCAGCTACAGTCAATTGATATTAATATAACACATTGATAATAACTCAACTACTTGCCGATGCAGAAGCGGGTAAAGATTGCGGAGAGGAGATTGTCGGTGGTGACGGCGCCGGTGACGGTGCCGAGGTGGTGGAGGGCGGCGCGGACGTCCTGCGAAATCAGATCGGCGGAAAGACCGGCGTCAAGGGCGTCCAGCACCCGGTGCATGGCTTTTGATCCGGATCTCAATTCTTCGTAGTGCCGGGCATTCGTTATTATCAGTTCGGCTTCCGGATCATGTCCGGTTTTTGCAAGCTCTACAAGCATCGTTTCAAGTGTGCCAATATTTTTTCCCTCTTTTGCCGAGATCTGCAGTACATCCACTCCGGGGCATACTTCTTTCAGTTGCCCAATCGCTTCTGAATAATGGGCATCAAGACATGCGTGAGAATCAAGACAAGCATGACAAGCATGACAATCATGAGAATCATGACAATATGAATCCAAGTCAGAAACAAGGTCCGTTTTATTGAATACAATCAGATGCGCGGCCTCATTATATATCTCGCTTTGACTATTGATTTGTGCATCAATTTGCCCTTTTATCCATTCTATTTGTGACACGATCTCTTTTTTGTTTTCAGAGGCATCTATCAGCCAGAGCACGATTGCCGCACGGCCGATCACTTCGTGCGCACGGCCTACACCTATTCGCTCCACTTCATCATCGGTATCACGAAGGCCTGCGGTGTCGTAAAACCGGAAAAGGATGCCGCCGATCTCCCTCGTGTCGTCTATTACATCGCGGGTTGTGCCGGGGATGTCGCTGACTATCGCCTTGTCTTCTCCGAGGAGCGCGTTGAGCAGTGTCGATTTACCGGCATTCGGCCGTCCGGCTATCGCTACCGGAACTCCCTCCTTGAACGCGCGGCCTGACGCGTATGTGGCAGCCAGACGGTCTATCATCGAGATCGTCTCTTCTGCTATGGAACGAAGTCGGGCACGATCGGCAAATTCCACATCCTCTTCCGAGAAATCAAGCTCAAGTTCAAGAAGCGACGCAAGATCTATGAGTCGTTCGCGCAGACTGTCGATTCTGGCGGAAAAACCGCCTGTGACCTGCGACATGGCAAGTCGGTGCGCCGCTCTTGATGATGCCGCTATCAGATCGGCCACACCCTCGGCCTGCGCGAGATCCATCCTTCCGTTCAGAAATGCCCGCCGCGTGAATTCGCCTGGCTCCGCCGGCCGTGCACCTGACGACACCAGACGGTCGACTACCTGACGCTGTATCCACTTCGAACCGTGAACCGAAAACTCCACCGTATCCTCTCCAGTAAATGAGGAGGGAGCACGGAACACTGTCGCCACACACTGGTCGAGCGGAGAGCCGGAATCATCGGCCGTTATCATGCCGAGACGCGCTGTGTGAGAAGCAGCTTCACTAAGACAGCGTCCTTTCCACACCCTGTCTGCTATATCGAACGCATCGGGACCGGAAAGCCGCACTACCGCTATACCGCCGACTCCATACGGAGTGGCTATCGCTACAATTGTGTCCATATGTTTCATCTGTTACGGTTCCAGTCGCGGAAAGAGGATGTAGTCTCGATAGCATCCTCTATGTCATCGGGCAGATTGTGAAAGAAATCATATCCCGTGAGTTTCTCGACCTCTCTGATTGTCATTACATAATTCTCCATGTTTCCCGGAGCTGTCATGTTAGGGTAAACGAATGCTATGCCACGTGGTTCGGCAAGATACGGGGCCGCCAAGACCTTGAAGAACGCGCCGGGCACTCTGACTCCGGTCTCCCCTATTCGCTGCGTATCGGATGCGCCATATATAGGACCGGCCACAATCAGAATCGCCGAGTCGCGCTGCGCCCACAGCCGCTCCTTGCTTTCGAGAGTCTTCCATGCGCCGGTGTTGAGAGACTTCGCCTGCGGCACAATATTCGCAAGCGAAAAACAGTCGACCATAGCCTCGCGGCTCCATTTCTGATCAGCCGCCGGACACATATGCCCCCGGTCGTAACCAGAATTCGAATAATCACGCGTAACGGGGCAGCCTTCGATATCCGTATCCTGCCAGAACTTGTTGTAGCGGCCCGTCTCTCCGGAGGTCTCCGATCCGAGCAGTTCCCATGCCACCCAGTTGGGTGTATGGTTCTCCCGATTGAATGACACCCTGAAACCGGTATAATCCTTACGGAGATCCGGCAGATCTGCGGGCACGGCGACATCGAGCAGATCCGACGCTTCCGGAACCACTCCTGCACCGGTTGCTACTGAGGCACGCGATTTCTCAAGACTATCCTCTCTGCTACTGCCTTGCGACGTGTCATCAGGGCGAGACGCTATAGTTCCTATGACACCGGCCGCCACCATGGCGGCAAACAAAACCGATAAAATGACCGGAAATCTATTTTTCATAAAACAAAATTAGTTATAATCTTGAAAAAAATCGCTATCTTCGCGAAATAAATCAACAACACGCCGTGGCTGTCCCTGCGAGGACGAACACGCCGACCTAACACTAAAGACCATGACAGTAACCGACAGATTTCTTGACTTTGTGAAATTCGACACACAGAGCGATGAACTGACCAACATGACTCCGTCGTCACCCGGACAGATGGAATTCGCAAAATACCTCAAGGCCGTGCTTCTCGGCATGGGTCTCGAAGATGTGACACTCGACGACTACGGCTACCTCTTCGCCACCCTTCCGGCCAATACAGACAAGGATGTTCCGGTTGTAGGTTTCATAGCGCATATGGACACAAGTCCCGACATGTCGGGTCGCCATGTCAACCCCCGCATTGTCAGAAACTATGACGGCACCCCCATCGTGCTCAACGAGGCGGAGGGCGTCATCCTCGGTCCCGACGAGTTTCCGGAGCTTTCCGGCTATGTAGGCAACGACCTGATCGTGACCGACGGCACCACCCTTCTCGGTGCCGACGACAAGGCCGGCATCGCAGAAATCATCTCTGCCGTGGCATATCTGCAGTCGCATCCGGAGATCAAGCATGGCAAGATCCGCATCGGTTTCAACCCCGACGAAGAGATCGGTCTGGGCGCCCACAAGTTTGATGTCGAGAAATTCGGCTGCGACTTCGCCTACACGATGGACGGCGGAGCCATCGGCGAGCTTGAATATGAGAACTTCAACGCCGCCTCGGCAAAAGTCACCATCAAGGGCCGCAACGTCCACCCCGGATACGCCAAGCACAAGATGATAAACTCGATCCGCGTGGCCAACAACTTCATTGCCATGCTTCCCCGCTGGGAGACACCCGAGCACACCGAAGGCTACGAGGGCTTCTACCATCTTGTAGGCATCGAGGGCAACGTCGAGCAGACCACACTCACATACATCATACGCGACCACGACCGCGCACGCTTCGAAAGCCGCAAGCGCGAGATCGAACACCTCTGCCGCAAGACCAACATGGAGTATCCCGGCTGCTGCTCGGTCGAGATAAAAGACCAGTACTACAACATGCGCGAGAAGATCGAACCGATGATGCACATCATCGAGGTTGTCGAGAAGGCCATGCGCGAGGCAGGAGTCGAGCCGCGTGTCCAGCCAATACGCGGAGGCACAGACGGAGCACAGTTGTCGTTCAAGGGCCTCCCCTGCCCCAACATCTTCGCCGGAGGCGAGAACTTCCACGGCCGCTACGAATACGTATCCATCCAGTCTATGGAAAAAGCCACAGAAGTGATCGTCAACATCTGCCGCCTCGTGGCCGAATGATCACTTGCCAAAACTCCTTCTGATTGACACCGATCACATCGTCCGGCCTGTCAGAGCCGGCACTCATAGTAATCACAGGGCCGACAGCCTCCGGGAAGTCGGCCCTGGCCGTTGATATAGCCGAGCGTCTCGACACCGAGATCATATCGGCCGACAGCCGGCAGATCTATCAGGGCATACCGATAGTCACAGCCATGCCTACCGACGAGGAGCGCGAGAGAGTGCCCCATCATCTTGTCGACATGCTTCCGCTTGAGGCATATTACAGCGCGGCTGAATTCGAGCGCGACGCCCTCGCGCTGACCCGCAGGCTTCTTAAAGAAAAAGGGGTGGCCGTGGCATGCGGCGGCTCGATGATGTATGTCGACGCACTCTGCCGGGGAATCGACGATCTGCCTACAGTGCCCGATTCTATCCGAAACGGACTAAAGGAGGAACTCGACGAAAAGGGCACCGAGTGGCTGATCGAAGAACTGCGGAAACTCGATCCCGAATACCATGCGGCAGTTGACCTCAAAAACATCAAGCGGGTCTTCCATGCCGTCGAGATTATCCGCACGGCAGGCCGGACATACACCTCGCTGAGAACCGGAAAAATCCGTCCCCGCGAATTCCGCATAATCAGGATCTGTCTCGAACCTCCCCGCGACATTCTGTTCGACCGCATCAACCGTCGCGTCGACGCAATGGTCGCCGCCGGCCTCGAAGAGGAGGCTCGCAGCGTCTACCCGCGGCGTCATCTCAATTCGCTCAACACCGTCGGGCTCAAAGAGATGTTCGCCTGGTTCGACGGCATCATGGATCGCGACACAGCCATAGCCCGCATCAAAAAAAACACCCGCGTCTACGCCAAGAAGCAGATCACATGGCGCAAACGCGAGCAAGACTGGATCCGGAGAGAATCCTCCGGAGAAATATTGTCACTCCTCGGAATTTGACCGGCGCACCTTAGCCGCCGGAGAATCCTCTCCGGCAGGCAACGCCGTGTGCAGACGGCTGTCGGTGCGGTGCGTGCGAGATTCGTTTTTCTTCATCTTTATCTTCACCTTGTCGAATCCCTGGCCATAGACACCGTTGACCGCGCCCTGTGTCACAAACGCATCCTCGTCGATACTCTTGATGATACGGAAGATCGTCACAGACTCTATCTTGCGGCAGTAGACCATCAGCAGCTTGACGTCACGCTTCGTGTACCATCCCTGACCGTCGAGCACGGTCACGCCCCGGTGGGCGTCGGAAAGTATACTGTCGGCGATCTCCTTCCATTTCGGAGAGAAGATGAAGAACTGCGTGGCCTGACGGTTGGTGTTGATGATCTGGTCGGTTATGAACGATACGATGAACGTCACCATTATACCGTAGACTATCGTCGGGATGCGGGCCTCGATCCGCTCCTCGACCGTGCCGCTGAACGGGAGGAATATCGACATGCTGACAATAAGCATGTCGGTATAGATCATGATTCGGCCGATGCTGGCATTGCTGACTTTCGACACGCACGCGGCCACGATATCAGTACCCCCCGACGAGCCGTTGTGAATGAAACAAGTACCCACGCCGACACCGCACAATATTGCGCCGAGCACAAGCGAGACCGTGCGGTCGGGAATCAGCGGGTGTCCGAGCCCCATGAAGAAGCCCTCGCACACGCCGATGGCGAGCGCCACCACGGTAACACCGAAAATGGTGCGCAGCACGAAAGTCCGGCCCACGATCTTATAGGCTATCGCAAGCAGGACAAGATTGAGAGCATACGACGACACCGCCACGGGTATCAGCCCGTTCGTGCCGAAATACACGAGAGTCGACACACCGGCCATGCCGCCGATCACAACCTCATGAGGGAGAATGCACGCCGTGAAGCCCAACGCGTAGAGCGAGAGGCCGAAAATGATCGACATATAGTCCTTGGCATTGACCAGCAGACTGTTGTATTTTAAGAATCCAGGACTCATCTTGTTTAGGTTACACCGTCAGCGGCGGTCTGAGAACCCTCCGCAGCGGCAGGTTTGACTTAAAAGTGCAAAATTAGCAATAAAACTAAATATTCTACCATAATCTGCGGATTTTTTCTTAAATTTGCGATTACAAACAAGTATGGACAATACCCCGCAGACAAACTATATCAAACCGGACTGCATATGAAAAGATTTCTCATAGGCGCGATGTGCGCCGCCACGGCACTCTGCGCGACAGCAGCAGACTTCTTCTCGACCGAAAAATGCGACGAGCTCTTTACTTTCGGCGCGCGACTCGGAGTCAACACCTCCAACCGCACACTCGGCGACGACGCCTATCCCTCATGCTACCATCATGAAAGCTGGGGAAACGGTCTTGACGTCGGAGCGGTTGTCAGCCTCAACATCCGCGACTATCTGGCCATACAGCCCGGCTTCTTCTTCGAGACCCGCAGCGGAGCCTACACCATCATGGGCACAGCCGACGGCAGCGGACTCAGTTCAGACGGCAGCGAGATAGCACAGGCCGGCAGACGCCGCAGCTACAACTTCACGGTTCCGGTTCTGGCAGTATTCGGATTCAATGTCACCGACGGTCTGCGCTGGAATGTAGAGGCAGGTCCCTACGTGTCGTTCGTGCTCGACTCCAGCCTCAAAAACAAACGGTTCGTGGTCAACGGCAATGCCGACGAGCCGCTGTTCTCACAGAAAGCCGCCGGCGTTGACTTCGGTTTCAAGATGGGCACAGCCTTCGAGATACTCGACCACTACTACATCGGCGCCCACTACATGGCAGGCTGCCTTCCGGCATGGAAAGACCGAAGCTTAGGCAATGTCACCAAGACTTTCGGAGGAGTGACCAAGGCCTGGGTATTCAGCATCGGCTACAATTTCTGATCTCCTGCAGACACATAACCTACACTTAATTATAAGCCCCCTCCCGCGCCTGTCGAGGGAAGGGGCATGACGCATCTTGCTCCGATGTTATGCGTCGAAGCGTTTTATGCTTAGAAGCGCGATTTCTCAGTATTGCCGGCACCGGTGCCGCGATAGCGGTCGCGTGTAGTGTTGAAGCGGAACTGAAGTGTCAGCATTATTGAACGCCCGGGAGAGTAATTCTTCTGGACAATCCTGACAGCATCGCTGTACATTACGGCATCGTTCTGCGATGAATTGAACAGATCTTTCGCTTCGACAGTCACACTGAGCCTGTCGTTGAAAAAGCCCTTGTAAATCTTGGCATTGACATACCAGGGTGTGTTTGACAGCTTCATGTTGCCATCCCAGTTGGATGTCATCAGCTGCGCATCCACGTTAAACCATATGTCAAACGGAAGCTTTATAGCATTCTGCCACTGGAACATGAAGCCCGGAGTATTCATTTTCATCGGCTCTCCATTTACGGGCAAAGTCAGCCACTGCTTCATAACGCCGGCATTCACACGCGGTTGCCACACACCACCGACATTGAATTGTCCTCCGACAAATGCCTGAAAGAAGTGACGCTTGTCAAGATTGGCGGTTTTGATGATGATAGCCTCCCCGTCAGTGCCGTAGGGTTCGGTGATATGGTAGACTCCATCCTTGAAATATGTGTAAGACACCTGGGCGAAGAACTGACGCCACTTCGCCATATATTCTACAGTCTGCAACCTGGTCGGTTTCAGATATGGATTGCCGCTTTCAAATGTCAGACGGTTGATATAGCTGACAGCGCCGTCGAGCTGACTGTAACCGGGGCGCACGGTCTTTCCTGAATAATTCAGACCCATGTACACTTTACCGATCTGCGTGGCTACATTAAGCGAAGGAAACAGATTGTTGTACGCCTTGCTCTGACCGTCGCGACGCAACCCGGTCTCGTAGTAATCGAACTCCACATGTTCGAAGCGAAGACCTGCACCGATATCGAAGCGGCCTAACCGCTGTGCGACCTCCACAAATACGGCAATATTACTTTCGTCAACTCTGTTGTCGGCATCCGGCACTTCAGGAATATTTGCAGTAAAGAGATTGGTAGTGCGCGTATCGGTATATTCCTCTCCGACTCTTATCCGACCACGCCATAAGGGATGGCTTAAAACCAATTTTTCGGCAAACATACGGTTGCAGCTGACAGCGCATGTGTTTACGACACGGTCTTCTCCGGTTTCACTGTTCTCATTGCTCAACGAAAGTTCCCGACTTTTATACCATACGTAGTCAGCGTTGAAATCTATTGTAAACTTGCCCGCAACCCCATTATAGTAAAGATTGGCATAATGTCTCGGCAAAGCCGTCGACCTGTTGTTGACATCCGACTCATATCTGTCAAGAAGAGTGCCATCCAGCCACACTTCACTCGGGATAATACCGTTGGTGTGATGACGATTCCAGCTATTCTGATAATAAGCGCCTATGCTATGCTTTTCATTAATCATGTAAGAGAATCCAATTTTGCCGGTCATATCGTTATATGTCTGCTTACCAAGCGTATGCAATGATTGATTGTACAGCCCGTTCGGAGTGACGGTAGTCATATCGTTGGTCCGGTCATCGCGGTTCGCGCCGTACCACCATCCATAGTTGGCAAACAGTTCCAGCCCGCGTGTGCGGTATTTTATATCTACCGAGTTTCCCGTACGGAAATAGTGCTGGAAACCGTTGTCCGTCCGGATGGTACCGCTGAATCCATCGCCCTTGGGAGGCTTTGTACGAATGAGAACAACCGACTTCACATTGGCGGCATACGATGCGCCGGGATTGGTTATCACCGACACATTCTTCATATCCTGTGAACTCAGCTGTGCAAGTTCCTGCAAGTCGTTAACCTTGCGTCCGTTGATATAGATTTCTGGAGAACCTTTGCCGAACACCTCCAGCGTGCCGCCGTTGTCTACTATCATCGGGACACGAGCCAATACGTCATTGGCTGTTCCGGCTATGGCGAGAGAACTACCCTCCACTGTTGTTACAAGCGCATTCCCTTTCATAGCAGTCGATGGACGTGTGGCTTTTACCACTACCTCTCCAAGCCCGACTGATGAGGGAGAAAGCGCGATTACACCCATGTCGCCTGATGAAGAGACAGGCGCGACTCTGGTCTCATAACCTACAAACGATACTTTCGCGGCAAGATTTCCGTCGATGTCAGTACTTATGAGAAACCGTCCTTCGCTATCGGTTACCGCTCCTGTCACATAATCTGAATCGCGGTATAGCACCACATTTGCGAAATCGAGAGGAGTCTCGTTCTCTCCCACCACTCTTCCTGTGATCTCCTTGCTGAAGGCGGGGAAAACCGCCGAGACAGCCATCAGTGTCAAAACAATCTGTTTCATCTTTAATCGTCTTTTAGATTAGGGAATGCTGCTTCATTCCACATCGGTTCAAATGATTTTTCTGACGCAAAATTACATCCAAGACGATTTTAACACCAAATGTAAAAGTCTTAATACAAAAGATGCAACCACTTGACTATCAATGTTTGCATCTCTTAAAATTCTTAATATTCCGCTGCCGGGTCTTAGCGGGGGCTTAATCCTCGCGCCGTTCAAGCAGAAACCTCACGATATCTTCCTTGCCGGGCACACCGAGCTTCTTTCTTATCGATGATTTGCGGACATAGACAGTCGACGTGGTCTGTGAGGTGAGCACACTTATTTCCTTTGTCGAAAACCCTGCCAGACCAAGCACTATTATCTGCTCCTCTTTCGGACTGAGCACGTCTCCATATCTTTCATGAAGCGTGCTGTAGAATCCGGAATACAGATTGTCGATTATCCTGAAAAGATTCTCCCAGTCGACAAGGCCTCCGTTGGTCTCGCCGTCGATCGAAGATATTTTGCGCAGCATCTCACGGTTCTGTTCGGTCGGAGTCTCTGCCACCATCCTTATGATGCCGAGATGCTTGAGCAAGACACTGCGGAGAGTCTGCGAATCCGGAGTTTCCGGATCGGATACAGAAGGAGCGGTTTTATAATCATCCACCATTTTCTGTAAAGCTTCTATCCGTTCCTCGTTTTCACGTTCACGTTGGCGGCGTTTGACAATGCTCCACAACGCCACGACCACTGTCAGCAATGCCGCGATACCGATAATCAGGATAATCACAGTCTTGTGCCCGCTTTCTGCCTTTAGAGCCAACGCACGGTTCTGTTGGCGCAAAGCCGCGCGTTCGGATTCCCATTGCGAAGCCTGCATACGGTTGAAGCGTTCATTCTGACGGTTGTTCAGTCTACTTATATGAACCAGCTTAATACTGCCGTTCCGTCTGAAGTCAAGTATGGCATGAAGAAGGTTGCTGTAACTGCGAAAATAGGCGTCATCATTGCCTCTCAGTCTGAAAGCGAGACTGTCGGCTATGGCAAGATGCCTGGTTGCCCGGCTGATGTCGCCTGTATTCAGAGCATTTATCGCATATTGGAAATGAAGAAAGTCTGCCGCTCCGTTGTCGGGACCCGCCTTTCGGAATATATCCGTTATAAGAGCGTCGCTCTCGGCGTTCCTGCCCTGTTCGGTCATCAACTGGGCCTTCTCCATCTCGAACTGAAAATGCTTGTCTCCCCATCCTTTATCGCGGGCAAAAGCGACAAGTCCATCCAGAATGCAGAGAGCGGAATCCAGTTCACCTGCATATTCATAAGCCGATAGAAGCATATATCCTGCCTCTATCTTCCGCAGGGAGTCAGTTTCAAGAGACTCAAGTCTCTTGGCTACAGTCACCATCTCCCGCCCCTGATACTCGGAAGCCCCGAGCAATACACGCATCCTTAAAGTCTGGACAATAAGGGAGTCCGGCACATCAGGCAGATCCGCAAGTGAATCGAGCATGGATATGGCGTGCGGAGTGTCGCCGGTCCAGAACCTGTACCACGCCAGAGCCATGCCGCTCCTGACGTCTCTCGTAACATCCCTTCCGCGATAATACTGATGGGCCGATGCCACCAGCGAATCACCGATCATGCTCCGGTTGCCGCGCAAATGGCCATACGCCTTCAGGAAATGATATTTCGCCCGCAGAGAGTCGACCTTAAGGTCTGCCGGATCTATCGCTTCGAGCATTGAGAGCGCACTGTCGGTATTGCTGCGCATCACTTTTTCCGCATTGCCGAGTTTCCGGTCGTAGTCCGACATAGACCGTGAACATGAAGCCCACAGACAAGCTGTCGCCGCAACCAGAAAATAAAGAAAACTCCCCTGCAGAATCCTGCAGCTCAAATATGAATTCAATCGCGACATCCGGTGATATTATTGGGCTGACTCCTGACCGGCCGCGTTCTCTTTCTTCTCGGCATGATAATCGATCTTTGAGAACGAGTCGATTATTTTATCTTCCGAGGTCTTGTCGGCGTCATAGGTGATGGTGACACGCTGTTCGGGCACGCTTGTCTCGATCTTCTTTATTCCCTTTTCAAAACGGAAATAGTTCTTGATTTTCTTCTCGCAGTTGGCGCAATGCATCTGCGGATCGGTTGTCACAGACACAGTCCGGATATCCTTGGCATACGCTCCCGAAACGATCAAGGCTGCGAGTCCGGCCACAAAAAACAGTTTTCTCATATTCATAATCTTAAGTAAGTGTTCAAATTTACCCCCTGCATTAACATTTTTTGCGGGATGGAGTCTAAGATTCAGAAATTCACGCGTATGCCGACATAGACCATCGCGCCTGATACCGGTCCCCATACCACAGTCGGATCGAATGTTGAGCTCCAGGGCATCGAAGCATCGACCACAGGATTTTTCTGACGGAAATTCGTTAGATTCTCTCCTCCGACGTAGACCGAGAAATGTCGCCAGTAGCGTGTGGCCTGTATGTTGAGCGACGGGAATGCGGGAAAACGGTCATCCCAGCTCATCGAGCCGTCGGAAAGAGGATATGGCGCCGGCATGCGTCCCCCGCCGTTCATGACGAAAGTGGCGTCAAACTGCCAGAGTTCGAGAGGCGTCTTGTAGCCGACCGTAAGCAATGCCTTGTAGCGCGAAGTAAGGGCTTTCTCCATCAGGCGGCCGCCATATGTGGTGCGGACGTCATTGAGCCTGTAGGCCGCTGTGGCCGACACTCCGAATGGCGATTCCCACGACATCTCGACCTGAAAGACGTTGGAATACGACTTTCCTTTCAGGTCCGCCACGAGGAGCACTCCGGGACTGCTGTCGTAGTCTACCACGGCCTGACGCCGGAAATCCGTGCGGAAATACTCTGCCGATGCCCGGAGGGTGTGCGCTCCGACAGGCACGGAAGACTCCGCGCTGACTCCATAGTTCCACGCCTCCTCCTGACTGAGATCTTCGACAACCATGCGGCGTCCGCTCGCGAGAAGATAATTGTATTCGGCCCAGGGGTGAACCGTGCGGTATCCTTTTCCCGCCGAAGCCTTGAGTGTCAGGAATTCGACCGGAGACCAGCTTACATTGAAGCGAGGAGTGACAAAGAAGCCATAGTCGGAACTGTGGTCGGCACGAACACCGGCCATTGCGGTCAGTTTCCTGTCAAGCCGGAACGTATACTGCACATAAGCTCCCGGCACGGTCTCACGTTCCACGATCCTGTCGGGTGCAGTGCCGTCAGGATCGGCAAGCAGACGCTGCCCGAAACGGTCGTAGTTCAGGCTCAGACCCGCCGAAAGTGTATGCGCTTCGGTAAAATCGGTCTCGAACATGAGTTGCGCGTACGCCCCCTTCTCATTGACATCATAAAGCTTGCGGCCATAGGAGGAAGACTGCTCGTGCATCGACAGATTTCCGGCGAATGCGATGTTGGTGTTATGCTCGCGGTCAATTATGAACGCATGCTTCATATATCCTTCATAACGGCGTGTGTCGAGAGAAATGACATACGGATCCATCAGTTCTCCGTCATGATGGGCGCCCGTCTGCCCTGCCCGGCTTCGCTCGTCGATAAAGGAGAGACCTCCGTGAAATATATAACTGTCGCCGAAATAATTCCAGCGGTTCATCACATTGACCTGACGGATACGCGGCATGTCGGCGAAACCGTCATGGTTGCCGTCGTGCGTCCGGTAACGGTCTTCATAATGAGCAAGTACAACGGTATTGAGTTTGTCGGTGACATGGAAATTGGCGTCTCCGTTAAGCTCAAGCCTTATGTCTGAATCGAAATAGGCATTGAGATTTACCGCCTCCTCATCCTGCGGCTTTAGATATTCCACATCAATCTGGCCGGTTATGGCCTCATATCCGTTCTTTACGGTGCTGCTTCCTTTCGAGACCCTTATGCTTTTCATCCACGGGCCGGGCACATAACGGAACGCATAGGGCATCGCAGCCCCCCTGAAAGCGGGCAGATTCTCAGTCATCATCTGCACGTAGCTGCCCGAAAGGCCGAGCAGCTTTATCTGCTTTGCACCTGTGGCGGGATCGGCATAGTCCACATCGACCGAGGCGTTGGTGGTGAAACTCTCTCCGAGATTGCAGCATGCCGCCCTGAACAACTCCGATTTGCCGAGCGTGAAACCGGATTCGGGACCCGACAGACCCATCTTGCCGGGAGTTCGCTTTGTCACTACAAACTCGTCGAGTTCATATGTCGGCAGCGAATCGGCATGCTCCTGGGCGGCGACATACAGGAAAGCCTGCATTCCCGCACACGCGAGCGCAGCACGCGCCTGAAAAGATTTCATAGGCTCTCCTTCATGCGTTTATAAATGAATGTCTTGCCTCTCGACATCTGCGCTTCCTCCGGCATCCGCAGCGACGGAAACCGCACAGCACCGGAATCCTGCACCCAGGCGGCCGCCGCATCCATCCACTCGATCATGCCCTGACGCGTCGGATGCGGATTGGTCTTGCTCTGACGGGGCAGAGCGAGATCAAGGCTTCTGAAATAATGCCCCTCGCCAAGATTCTCCTCAAGCCATGCGTTAAGTGTCTCTCCCTTGTCATGACCGGGCCATGACGGCGGCCCGATCCACACGACGGGGATATCTCCGGCAGCTCCGGTTATGGCGTCGAGCGATGACCTGAGCCTCTTCTCCGGATCAGCCTCGAAAAGTTCGTTCATTCCGAGACTGATGAATATGGCATCGGGATCCTGCTGCCCGATGATCGACACGAGGCGCGGACTGCTCCCCCACTTCCGGATCGTCGAACCGTCCCAGACCACAGTGGCAACCTCAAACCCGTTTTCGTTTCCATATGCATTCAGACGCTCCGCGAGCCATCCGGTCATCGAATCGCCGATAAAGAGCACCTTGCGCACCACAGGCCGGTCGTCTGTCTCCGCTTCCTGCGCCGCGGCAAGCAGCGGAAGAAGAAGCGACAGAATAACAATAAATATGTTTTTGCTGAATTTCATCGATAGTAGTTTAAATAATGCGGGACCGGCAGTCTCCGCCACTCTCATATTAAACGGATAATGCCCTATTTATTCCACATTGATGCAGAAAAAAATGCGGTGCCGCATGACAGAATCGTCAATGCGGCACCGGCATTATGGGCGAGCGGCCTTCATGACCGCAGGTATGTTCACACTTTGGCGCGCTTCGAATCCCAGATGAGATATGCAATAAGCAGCGCGTAGGCCACGCAACCGAGAATCTGGGTGAGGCCCTCCGAACCGGGAGTGGTGTATTCGAATCCCGCGAAACGGGTTATGGCGGCGAAGACACCGAACAGGGCACCACCGGCTATCAGACCCGAAGCAAGGAGAGTGCCGCGGTCGCGGCGGGCGTCGTTGACCTTCTTGTCTTTCGACGAATTGCTTACGAAGTAAGATACCGCACCGCCGACAAGCATCGGCGTATTGAGCGAGAGGGGAATGAACATGCCGAGACAGAACGCCAGGGCAGGCACTCCGAGCCAGTTGAGGATCAGAGCGAGAATCGCGCCGACCATATAGAGAATCCAGGGAGTGTCGCCACCCATCATGAGCGGTTCGATCACTTTTGCCATCGCATTGGCCTGGGGAGCGACGAGCGCGTTGTCGCCGGTGAAGCCATAGACTTTGTTGAGCACGATGATTACACCACCCACAGTGGCGGCTGAAACGAGCGTACCGAGGAACTTCCATGTCTCCTGCTTTTTGGGAGTGGAGCCAAGCCAGTAACCCACCTTGAGGTCGGTCACGAATCCGCCGGCCATCGAGAGAGCCGTGCAGACCACGCCGCCGATCACCATAGAGGCCACGATACCGCTCGTGCCGCTCAGACCGATTCCGACGAAAATGGCAGACGCGATGATAAGTGTCATCAGCGTCATGCCCGACACCGGATTACTGCCGACGATGGCGATTGCGTTGGCAGCCACGGTAGTGAACAGGAAAGCGATAAGCGTCACGACAAGCCATGCCACGGCTGCCTGCCAGAACGTATGGATCACACCGAACCAGAAGAACAGCAGCACTGCGGCGAGAGCGATCACGATGAAGAAAACTACTTTCTTCATCGACAGGTCGATCTGCCAGCGCACTTCCTGAGCCTTCTCCTTGGCGCCCTTGAACTCACGGCCGGCAAGGCCGACTGCATTGCATATGATCGGCCATGACTTGACTATGCCGATAACTCCGGCCATAGCGATGCCGCCGATGCCAATCATGCGGGCGTAATCCTTGAAGATCGCGTCGGGAGACAAGGCTGCCATCTCGGGCGCGCCATACGTGCCCAACAGCGGAATCACGATCCACCACACGAATATCGAGCCGGCGAAGATAACAAACGCATATTTGAGTCCGACTATGTAGCCGAGACCGAGAAGAGCGGCGCCTGTGTTGCATGTAAGCACGAGCCGGGTCTTCTCCATGACGGTCTGTCCCCATGCCGAAGCGGTGGAGGTCACGGTCTCCGCCCACCATCCGAACGTAGCCACGATGTAGTCGTAGATACCTCCGATGAGCGATGCGATCACAAGAGTCCGGGCCTGGCCCGAATTGCTCTCCTGAGCTGCGTCAGACTGCATGCCCGAAGCGAGCACCTGCGTGGTGGCAGTGGCCTCCGGGAAGGGATACTTGCCGTGCATGTCCTTTACAAAATACTTGCGGAACGGTATGAAGAACAGTATTCCCAGTATTCCGCCGAGCAGCGAGCTGAGGAAGATCTGGTAGAAATCGACCATTATCTCGGGATACGAGCCCTGAAGGATATAGAGCGCGGGAAGCGTGAATATCGCACCGGCCACAATGACCCCGGAGCAGCTTCCGATCGATTGTATTATCACGTTCTGGCCAAGGGCGTTTTTCTTGCCGAGTGCATTGCTTAGTCCGACTGCGATAATGGCTATCGGAATAGCAGCCTCGAACACCTGGCCTACCTTAAGGCCAAGATACGCGGCGGCAGCACTGAATACAATGGCCATCAGCAGACCCATGCCGACCGAATAGGGAGTGACCTCCTTCTGGTCGCGGGCGGGATGCATCACCGGCACATACTTCTCGTCGGCCGCCAGCTCGCGGAACGCGTTCTCGGGCAGGCCTGTCTCGGTGGTGTAGACTTTCTCTTCCTCTTTCATATGTCAGGTTGTTAGGTTGTTTTGTCACTGTTGCGAGGCCGCCTCCCGACAGTCCGTGCAGGCGCGCCGATTCGCAAAGGTAACAAAAAAAACCGAAAGTCATGAGACTTCCGGTCTTTTTTGTCGTATCAGGCAGCCTGATCAGGCCTTTTTGATTTTCTTGTAGCCGTAAACAGCGCGGTCGCCGAGTTCCTCCTCGATGCGGAGAAGCTGGTTGTATTTCGCCATGCGGTCAGAGCGGCTTGCAGAACCGGTCTTGATCTGGCCTGCGTTGGTAGCCACTGCGATGTCGGCGATAGTCGCGTCCTCGGTCTCGCCCGAACGGTGAGAGATGACAGCGGTGTAGTTGTTGCGCTGAGCCATCTCGACGGCGCGGAGAGTCTCGGTGAGCGAACCGATCTGGTTAACCTTGACGAGGATCGAGTTGGCGCAGCCGTTGGCGATGCCTTTCTCAAGATACTTCACGTTGGTCACGAACAGGTCGTCGCCTACGAGCTGGCAACGGTCGCCGATAAGATCGGTGAGGATCTTCCAGCCTTCCCAGTCGTTCTCGTCCATACCGTCCTCGATAGAGTCGATAGGATATTTTGTGATGAGCTCCTCGAGATATTTTGCCTGCTCCTCGCTTGTGTATTTCTTGCCGTTTACCTCTTTCTCAGCACCGTTCTTGAGGTGAGTGTAGTCGTATACACCGTTCTGATAGAACTCTGAAGAAGCGCAGTCGAGGCCGATGGTGATGTCCTTTCCGGGCTCATAGCCGGCCTTCTTGATGGCCTCCATGATCACGTTGAGGGCATCCTCGGTGCCTTCGAGCTTGGGAGCGAAACCACCCTCGTCGCCGACAGCAGTCGAGAGGCCGCGGGCCTTGAGCACGCTCTTGAGGTTGTGGAACACCTCAGTACCCCAGCGGATAGCCTCCTTGAAAGTGGGAGCGCCGACCGGACGGATCATGAACTCCTGGAAGCAGATGGGGGCGTCAGAGTGTGCGCCGCCGTTGATGATGTTCATCATCGGCACGGGAAGAACGTAAGTGTTTGTTCCGCCGATGTAGCGGTAAAGAGGCATATCGAGATAGTTTGCGGCAGCCTTTGCGACAGCGAGCGACACGCCGAGAATGGCGTTTGCGCCGAGCTTCGACTTGGTGGGAGTGCCGTCGAGCGCGAGCATGATCTCGTCGACGCCGATCTGGTCGAGTGCGCTGTGGCCCTTGAGAGCCTCGGCGATGGGACCGTTGACGTTTGCAACAGCTTTCTGCACGCCTTTGCCCATGTAACGGTTCTTGTCACCGTCGCGGAGCTCGAGAGCCTCGTTCTCGCCGGTTGAAGCACCGCTCGGAACAGCAGCGCGGCCCATTACGCCGCTTTCAAGGATTACGTCTACCTCTACTGTCGGATTGCCGCGCGAATCAAGTATTTCGCGACCGATAACTTTTTCAATTCTCATGTCTTGATTGTTTTTTATTTGGGTTTTGTCAATTTTTTACCTAACTTTGAAGTCATTATGACTGTCTGTCAATCATGTGTTCCCGGCTGGCGGGTCAAGTCTAATACTTTGCGGTGCAAAGTTAACAAATTTTTCGCAAATATCGTTGCTCATTTTCTTTAACTTTAAAAATCTTTTCAAAGACTTAACATGGAAATGTCGCCAGGAAGCCAGATAGCCAGAACAGCGTTCAGTCTTCTCCCCTTCGAGCCTATAGCCGGTCAGGCGGCGGTTCTGTGCGCGGCGGCCGAATTCGCGGCCTCCGGCGGCGACCGCGACGTGTTCGTGCTCAACGGCTATGCCGGCACCGGCAAGACCTCGCTTGTCGGTGCTCTGATCGGTGCTCTCGACCGTCTGCGCCGCCGCGTCGTGGTGCTCGCCCCCACGGGTCGCGCCGCCAAAGTCGCTTCGTCGCTGTCGAGTCATCCGGCATCGACGATACACCGGCGCATATACCGTCCGAATCCCTCGGACCCGACAGGGAGGTCGTGGTTCATCTCGCGCAACGAGACCCGCGACACACTCTTCATCGTCGACGAGGCTTCGCTGATCAACGACGGTCCGGGAGACCACAGTCTTCTCCGTATTCTTGTAAACTACGTTTATTCCGCTCCCGGATGCCGCATGCTTCTTGTCGGTGACGAGGCTCAGCTTCCGCCTGTCGGACAGGAGACTTCAACCGCCATGAACAGCGACCGCCTCGCAAGTCTCGGACTCAGACCGGTCTGCCACACGCTCGATGTTCCCGTCAGGCAACTTGCCGGAAGCGGCATAATACACAATGCCACACTCGTGCGCATGGCACTCGGCAATCAGGAACTTGCAGAAAATCTCCGGTTTGATGTCAGCGATTTTCCCGACATCCACGCCATTTCATCGGCCGATCTGGCCGACGCGCTGTCGGAATCTTTCTCGCGTGTCGGCACAGAGGAGACTCTGATTATAACCCGGTCCAACAGCCGGGCAAACCGGTTCAACGCCGCCGTGCGCAACATGGTGATGTTTGCCGAGGAACCGCTTGAGCGTGGAGACCGTATCATCGTCTCCAAAAACGATTACTTCTGGGCTCCGCGAAACAAAGCCGGAAGGCTGATCGCCAACGGCGACACCGCAGAGGTGACATGGGTCGGAAGGGCGGAGAAAGCCTACGGACGCTATTTCACAGAGGTCGAGCTGCGACTGTCGGACGGCGCGATAGTCAACGCGCAGATCATGCTGCGCAGTCTTGTATGCGACGGGCCGTCGATTCCGCGACAGGAGATGGAACGGCTATACAACCATGTGCTCGACGCATATGACGGCGCCATCTCCGAAAAGATAAAAGGGGCTACTGAAGATGAGTTCTTCAATGCCCTTCAGGTAAAATACGGATATTGCGTCACATGCCACAAGGCTCAGGGCGGACAGTGGAAGCATATATACATCGACATGGGGGGAATAGCCACCGAGACGATGGGTCAGGATTTCTACAGATGGCTCTACAC
Source organism: uncultured Muribaculaceae bacterium (assembly GCA_947176745.1). Lineage (GTDB taxonomy): Bacteria > Bacteroidota > Bacteroidia > Bacteroidales > Muribaculaceae > Lepagella. The sequence continues at coordinate 21,550 of CAMWRV010000023.1, read as the reverse complement.
GGCCATGACCCGCGCCACCGAGCAGGTCTTTCTCATCAATCCCACCATTCCTTGCAGATAAGTATTCCCGCACTAAAAAACAGGCAGGGAGACCCGGGTCATGACGACCTCAGTCTCCCTGCCGCAAGTATTTCGGAACGGTTCTTTTATTCTGCGGTTCTTGTGTAATTCTTTCTGTCAAGGGTCAGCACGTCTGCCAATACAACGTAACTCTCAACATCAACATCGCCGATGTCTGACCTGTCGCTTGATTCGGTGATTGTGAATGATAGGTCATACGGATTATCCTGCTGCGGCGTAGATGAGGATAGACAATACTGTCAGACCGCAGACAGCCACCGGCAGATATGAAGGCCGCCACCTGATCTGACGGTTGCACACGTCTGTATGAATCAGCGGTGCGCCGCGACGGTATGTCGCCACCAGTCGGCGGGCCTCACGCCTCTTGGGACGGGAATAGACAAAAAGACCAAGCACAATGCCTGCACATGCGTAGCACACGGATCCGCAGATGATTCCGATGGTCATGCCGACAAGGATGTCGCCGGGATAATGCACGCCGAGGTAAAGTCTGGAATAACAGACCATCACAGCCCATAGGAATATAAACACAGTGAACTGCCACCTTCTGAAAAGCAGCGACATAAGCGATCCGAGAGCAAACGTGTTCGCGGCGTGACAGGAGGGGAATCCATATCGTCCTCCTCGATAACCTTCGACAATATGCACAAGATCCGATATCGGATTTTCGAGATTGGCAGGGCGCATACGCTCGAAAGCGGGGCGTATGAAAGTGGCGCAAAGCTGGTCGGCGGCAGTGACCGCGAGCACTGTCATCAGAAGCATCAGCAACGTGGTGCGCAGTCCGTAACTGAGATAGATGGCATACAGGATACTCGCATAAAGAGGAACCCATATCATCTTCCCGCTCGTCACCCACATGAACCTGTCCCAGAAGTGGGAATGCCATGAGTTGACCCAGAGGAAGATGTCAGTATCAAGTTCGATGATAAGATTGCCCATTGACAGAGATAGATATATACGCAAGTCTTAAGGTGCTTGCAGATGGTGAGTTTTTATGATATTATTCCGGTTATGTTGCCCTGACACGGGGTTAACGGAAAGATACGAAGAATAGCGCCACCCCGCTATGGAGGGCGCTATTCAATATTCAGTCTATACGGGGAGATTAGTCCTCGTTGAGGTTTACACGCTTGAAGTCAACGACAACAAGACCCTTGGTTGTGTTGTCGAGGAACTGGCCTACAGTAATCTTTGCATCCTGAACATAAGCCTGCTCAAGCAGACAGCTCTCCTTGAAGAACTTGTTCAGACGACCGTTGGCGATATTTTGGATCATCGCCTCGGGGAGGTTGGCGGCTTTGGCCTCGCCGGCCTCCTTCATAATCTGACGGCCACGCTCAGCTTCCTCAGCTGTGATCCAGCCCTTGGTGATGTTGCTCTCGATGTGGTCTTCAGAGTCGAAGTGGTTGGGGTTGAGACCGGCCTTCTTGAGAGCGACTTCCTGAGCCTTGACAACCTGCTCCTGCTTAGTCTTCTCGATAGCGACGCTGATCTCCTGGTCGATAGTCTCCTGGGGAACGTCGTTGCGCGACACAGCCACAGGGTTCATCGATGCGATCTGCATGCAGACCTCACGGCCCACCTGGGGATCAACACCCTCGAGGTTGAAGCCCACGATAGCGGCGAGCTTGTCGTTAAAGTGGTTGTATGAAGCCACTGTAGCAGCCTCGATCCACTCGTAGTCGCCGAGTTCCATCTTCTCGCCTGTCTTGCCGATCTCGTCGGTGATGAGTTCAGCTACAGTGCGGCCGTCGATGGCGAGACCCTTAAGCTCGTCAAGGCTCTTTGCCTTGTTTGCGAGTGCAGTCTCAAGCACTTTCTTGGCAAGAGCGCGGAAAGACTCGTTCTTTGCAACGAAGTCAGTCTCGCACTTAAGAGTGGCGATAGCGGCGAAATTGCCGTTGATGCCGGAGAATACGCAGCCTTCTGCGGCGTTGCGGTCCTCGCGCTTTGCAGCCACGGCCTGACCCTTCTTGCGGATGATCTCGATAGCAGCGTTGATATCGCCGTCAGTCTCTGCGAGAGCATTCTTGCAGTCCATCATGCCGGCACCGGTCATGTGGCGCAGTTTCTTGATATCTTCAATACTTACAGCCATTGTTTCTGTATTTGATTTGTTTGATTTTACATAGTGTACCGACTCAGTTCACGGGTCCGCCTGAATTTGCGTGCAAACCCTGAAAGCGGAGTCAATAAACGAAAAAAAAGGCGCGTCCCGGCAGGGGCGCGCCCGGGAAATTCATTTACTCTGCTGCGGGAGCCTCGGCAACTGCCTCCTCAGCCTTGGGGGCCTCGGCTGCGGGAGCCTCGTTGCGGCGCACGCGGCGACGCTTTGCGGGAGCCTCGCCCTCTGCATCCTTCTCCTCGGGAGCGTCGATCTTCTCGACCTTGCGCTCCTCAAGACCCTCTGCCATAGCTGCACATACGGCATCGAGAATGATGTCGATGCTCTTCGATGCGTCGTCGTTGGCGGGGATCAGATAGTCTACATCAGCAGGATTAGAGTTTGTGTCGACGATAGCGAACACAGGTATGCCGAGACGCTTTGCCTCAGCGACAGCGATGTGCTCTTTCATCACGTCAACCACGAAGAGAGCCGACGGAAGGCGACCGAGGTCAGCGATCGAACCGAGGTTCTTCTCGAGTTTCGCACGCTGGCGAGTGATCTGAAGTTTCTCGCGCTTCGACAGGTTGTCGAAAGTGCCGTCCTTGGCCATCTTGTCGATGGTTGTCATCTTCTTCACAGCCTTGCGGATTGTGGGGAAGTTGGTGAGCATACCGCCCGGCCAGCGCTCGGTCACATAGGGCATGTTGATAGCGCCTGCCTTGCTTTCGATTGCCTCTTTGGCCTGTTTTTTGGTGGCTACGAAGAGGACCTTCTTGCCGCTCTTGGCAATCTGTTTGAGAGCGTTGGCTGCCTCGTCGATCTTTGCTGCCGTCTTATATAAGTCAATGATGTGGATACCGTTGCGCTCCATGAAGATGTAGGGAGCCATTGCGGGGTTCCATTTGCGCTTGAGGTGGCCGAAGTGGCATCCTGCCTCAAGAAGCTGGTCAAATGTGGGTGTTGCCATTTTTCTGGTTTGTTTACGTTCTTTTTGAATCAATTCCGGGGTAGGGAACGTGTCCATCCGGGGAATTTAGATACTAAACACAATGCGCGCAGCGCATAAAATCCATGTAGGGAAAGAAGGGACGCGTATTAACGTTTCGAGAACTGGAAGCGTTTGCGTGCCTTGGGACGACCCGGTTTCTTACGCTCAACCTCACGGGCGTCGCGGGTCATGAAGCCTTCCTTGCGGAGAGCGGCCTTGTCCTCGGGGTTAACCTTGACGAGAGCGCGGGCGATGGCGAGACGGAGAGCCTCGGCCTGGCCTTTGTAGCCGCCGCCGTCGAGGTGAGCCACGATGTCGTATTTCTCAGCAACCTCAAGAGTTGTGAGGGGCTGCTTAACGACATACTGAAGAATCGAAGAGGGGAAGTAGACGTCGAGAGGACGCTTGTCGATAACGATATTACCGGTACCCTCGGTGAGATAAACTCGGGCCACAGCTGCCTTGCGGCGGCCAATTGCATTTACTTTTTCCATCTTCTTTCTTATTTCATTTTATTGATATCCAAAACGATCGGGTTCTTGTCGGCAAAAGGATGCTCTGAGCCGTTGAACACGTGAAGGTTCGTGAGCTGCTTCGCACCGAGCTTGGTCTTGGGGAGCATGCCTTTCACGACTTTGATGAACAGAGGGTGCTTGCCCTTCATTGTCACCTTGAACGACTTGTCCATGAGATCCTGCGGAGTGTAGCTGCGCTGACCGCCGGGATAGCCGGTGTAGCGGAGATACTCGCGCTTGCTCATCTTGTCACCGTTGAGGATGACCTTGTCTGCGTTGATGATGATCACATTGTCACCGCAGTCGAGGTTGGGAGTGTAGTCTGCCTTGTTCTTGCCACGGAGAATCTTTGCGACATTGCTGCAAAGACGACCGAGAACCTGATCGGTAGCATCGATAACCACCCATTTCTTCTCGATTGTAGCAGGGGTGGCAGAGATTGTCTTGTAACTTAAAGTATCCACTTTATTGATTTGATTTTAGATTAGTTAAACGCCGCTCTTTCAGACTTCCGGCTGGCCAGAACCGGGGCAGTCGTCCCCAAGCGGACTATTAAACTGGATATAATCGGCTCGCAAAATTAATAAAATTTTCTGATATCTCAATCATAACCGTGCGGCCAACCGCTTTATTTTCCGGTTTTTTGATATTTTTTAGCAATTTCCGGTCTCTCCGCCAAGTATGGACGGCGCGATTTCAAGCACATATTTCCAGGCAGCGTCATGCTCACAGGGTATGCGACCGTCCATCACGGCTTCCTTGACCGCGTCTTTTATGGCGGCGATCTCCTTGCCGGGCGCTATGTTGAAATGCTCGATTATCTCGTTGCCGTTGACAGGATTCTTCCAGTTGCGCAGAGCGTCGGCGTCGTTGATCTGCGTCATTCTCTCGCGCAGACGTGCGAAGCCTTCGAGCTGACGGCGCACCTTGGCGGGATTCTTCGACGTGATGTCGGCTTCGGCAAGAATCATCAGATCATCCAGGTCCGGGCCTGCATCGGTTATAAGACGGCGCACTCCCGAATCAGAGACACCCTCCTCCCCTACGCTCTGAGGGCGCATGTGAAGACCCACGATCTTGGCCACATATTTCATCTTCTCGTTCATCGGAAGCTTCATCTTCCTGAAGATGCGCGGCACCATCTTCTCGCCTACGAAATTGTGGTTATGGAATGTCCATCCCAGTCTGGCGTCGTAACGCTTTGTCTGCGGCTTGCCGATGTCGTGAAGCAACGCGGCCCAGCGCAGCCACTCGTTGTCGCTCCGCGCCGCCACATTGTCGACCACCTGCAGTGTGTGGTGGAAATTGTCTTTGTGTCCCTTGCCCTCCATGATCTCTACTCCCTTCAGCTCGCAGAGCGAGGGGAAGATGAGTTCGAGAAGTCCGGCGGTGTCGAGAAGCTTGAGACCGACTGACGGTTTCGGCGACCGCATGATCTTGCCGAGTTCGTCGTTGATACGTTCGCGCGTTATGATCTTTATTCTCTCGCGGTTGCGTCTTATCGCCTCAAAAGTCTCGGGCACGATCTCGAATCCGAGCTGGCTTGCGAAGCGAACCGCACGCATCATCCGCAGCGGATCGTCGCTGAAGGTTATGTCGGGATCCGACGGGGTGCGGATCAGTTTATTATGAAGATCGGCAATGCCGGAGAAAGGGTCGACAAGTTCGCCGAAACGGTCTGCGTTCAGACATATGGCCATGGCGTTGACCGTGAAGTCGCGTCGGTTCTGGTCATCCTCAAGAGTTCCGTCCTCCACAATCGGATTGCGGCTCTCGCGTGAATAAGACTCGCGCCGGGCACCGACAAACTCAAGTTCGAGGTCGCCCGACTTCACCTGAGCGGTGCCGTAGGTCGCAAATACGCTCAGACTTGTCTTGCGTCCGAGCTCGGCCGCCACTCTTGTGGCAAGTTCTATGCCGCTTCCGACCGTCACGAGATCTATATCCTTTGACGGACGCTCCAGGAATATGTCGCGTACATATCCGCCCACCACATAGACCTCGCGCCCCATCGAGTCTGCGATTTCTCCTATCCTCCGGAAAACCGGATTTTTCAGATCATCCTTCAGATTCACAGTGCAGCGAGATTTTCGTTAAACGGGGTGAGATTCTCAAGTCCGCCGTCAGTGACGACATATGTATTCTCCACTCCGAGCGCTCCCACTTCGGGAATTACAAACTTGGGTTCGATGGCAAGAGTCATGTTCTCCTCAAGCAGAGTCCTGTCACGTCCCATCAGCACCGGGGCTTCGTTAAGTTCGATCCCGACGCCGTGGCCGATAAACGCCACCTTGTGCGCGTGCCCCATGAAACATGACGACAGACCGGCCTCCTCGGCGATCCTCGCCGCCCTTCTGTAGAGTTCTCCCGCTTCCACTCCCGGACGGGCGAATGACTCAAGATCCCGGAGTATCGCGCGCGAACATTCATGCGCCCGCAGTGCTTTCTCTCCGACTTCGCCTACGGTCCAGCAACGCGTCATGTCTGTCTGGTAGCCGTTGAAACCTCCGTTCATATCGACCATCACCGACATGCCGGGCTTCATGATTATGCCCGACGCTCCGACGGGTAGTGACGGATCGACTCCCGCACCTCCCATCGAGAAGTCATAAGGAGAGGGCACGTCGGCGTTCGGGCCGGCAAGAAGGCTGCCCATATTAATCTCCATTCTTGATCCGGCGACGCGAAGGAATCCGAGACATCCCTCCATGCGGAGCACATGCTCAATCTCGATCTGAAACTCCAGATCTGTCATACCCTCCCTGTAGCAACTGTCTATGCGGGAGTATACGGCACAATGTCTGAGTCCGTCATCCCGCATACGATCCACCTCATAAGGAGTCTTGACCAGTCTTGCACGACGCATGACTCGCGAGCCGTCGGCGATCTCCGATGACGCGAAGACCTTCCTGAGTCTGTCTATGCGGGAGTATACGGCACAATGTCTGAGTCCGTCATCCCGCATACGATCCACCTCATAAGGAGTCTTGACCAGTCTTGCACGACGCATGACTCGCGAGCCGTCGGCGATCTCCGATGACGCGAAGACCTTCCTGAGTCTCTCGATCTCGGAATAGTAGAGATCATCGAACTCAAGTCCTATACGGGCAGGAATGTCATAGCCCTTTGCCGCGAGAAGATCAGGGATCTGTTCAGGCTTTCTTATCTGCGAGAAGATTTCACCGGCCGGTTCGGCAGGCGGAATCACGAAGAAGACCGGTTCGCGGTCTACGGGTATATACATATACCCCCTGCACACACCACCTGTAAGATAAAACAGATTGACTGTCGAGCCGACAAGCACGGCATCGAGCCGCGCCTCAGTCATGGCCATACGGACTTTCGACAGCCGCAATTCGAACTCATTGACCATATCTCTGGTCAGCAACGGAAATTTCATATTTCGAAGTTGTTTAAACTAATTTACGAAACCTAAGAAGTGTTTAAAATTGTTTCTATTCAAATATAGAAGTTGTTCACTTCCCGGCAGTTTCCGGAGCGTGACTGCCGGCGGCGGTCATGACAAGGCCGACGTTGAGCAGTCCGTCGGTGCGCTCGCGCGATGCTACAGGCGAAAGTGACACGGCATATCCGTCGCGCAACCTGACATTGCTCTCCAGCCTCACCACAGCCTCGCGGACACCGTAGCGGAGACGCGAGGTCACGTTGCCCCCCTGCCCGTAACGAACAATTATCGTGTCGGAGCGCAACACGCCGTCCTCATCCTCGACCGTGACGGCCACTGGTAGATCGGAGACAGGATGCCTTACGGAATATCGCAACACGAGATCCAGATCGAAAGCCTTCAGCCGCGCGTCGGCGGAGTCGGCAGTCCACGGTTCGAAGACGAGCAGGTCGAGGGGATCCCAGCCTCCGGCGCCAATCTGCTCGAAATGCGAATATGCCGGCATCCGAGCATCAGAGCACCCGCATGCCGCGAGCAGCAGGAATCCGGCCGTGAATCCGGAAAAGATATGAGTCAAGGTCATTCCCCGTTCTTTTTTGAAGTCTGAGTCTTCTGATCCTGAGCTTTCTGATTCTGGTTCTTCTTGCGCGGACGCTGATCCTTGCGCCGTTCGTTGCGACGGCCATCAGAGGGTTTCTGAGTTTTTTCGGCCTTTGGCTGCTTGTCAGACTGCTTCGGCTGCTTGTCAGCCTGACCGGGATTGCGGTCGTTGCCCTTTGAAGGTTTCTCCTGTCCTTTTCCCTGTCCGCTCTTCTTTTTCTTCTTTTTACGGGTCTTGTCGAAGCGTGTAAGACTCTCCTGCTCCACAAGATCGACATAAGCCGGACGCGCAGCGTCGGCGGCCTTGCTTTCAGGCAGAAGGCTGTCGACCTTGACGCCCTGCTTGTTGAGAGCCATGATCTCGAAAGCGCGGCGCGCGTCGATTGTCACAAGATTGGCAGGTATGCGGCGGTCGGTGGAGTATGTCACAGTTCCGGCCAGAATGTCGGGCTTGAAGAAATAATAAAGCGAATCTTTTGTCTCAAGCACCGCATCCTTGGGAGGCATCTTCTTCTGCGCCTCGCTGTAGACGTCGGTCTCGAAGTTGAGACAACACTTAAGTTTTGCGCACTGTCCGGCGAGCTTCTGCGGGTTCATCGACAGATCCTGGATGCGTGCCGCACCTGTGCCAACCGACACAAAATGAGTCATCCACGACGCGCAGCACAGCGGACGGCCGCAGGGGCCGATACCACCGATGCGTCCGGCTTCCTGACGGGCGCCGATCTGCTTCATCTCGACGCGGATCTTGAACGTGTCGGCGAGGATTCTGATAAGTTTGCGGAAGTCCACTCGCTCATCGGCGATATAATAGAAGATCGCCTTTCCGCCGTCGCCCTGATACTCGACATCGCCGATCTTCATGTTCAGTTCGAGTTCTTCGGCGATCTTGCGGGTGCGTATCATCGTGGCATGCTCGCGCGAGCGGGCCTCCTCGAATTTTTCCATGTCGGCCTGTGTGGCCAGGCGGAACACACGTTTAAGTTCGGAGTCCGCCTTCACGCCGTTCTTGCGCATCTGCATGCGCACAAGACGCCCCACCATGCTCACGCGGCCTATATCATGCCCCGGATTGCCTTCGACGGCCACGATGTCGCCTATGCGCAGGGGGAGAGCCGACGGATTCGTATAGAAACCGACGCGCGTATTCTTGAACGAGACCTCGACCACGTCGAAATCACCGCTCTCCGATATACCCTCAAGCCAGTTGGAGGCAAAGAGTTTTCCGCGCGGGCATCCACCCTCGGAGCAGTATCTTCTTTTGTTTTTCTCGTTATCCACCGCTTATGTCATTTGGCGAAACTGATTGAACGGGTCTCGCGGATCACGGTGATCTTGACCTGTCCCGGATAAGTCAGTTCATCCTGGATCTTCTTGGCGATCTCTGTGCTGAGCTTCTCTGTCTCCTCGTCGGTAATCTTGTCAGCGCCGACAATGACGCGAAGCTCCCGACCGGCCTGGATGGCATATGTCTTGAGTACGCCGGGATATGACAGAGCAAGCTGTTCGAGATCGTTGAGACGCTTGATATAAGCCTCCACTATCTCGCGGCGTGCGCCGGGACGCGCGCCGGAAATGGCGTCGCAGACCTGTACGATCGGAGCGAGAAGCGATGTCTGCTCCACTTCGTCGTGATGTGCTCCGATGGCATTGCATATATCGGGTTTCTCTTTGAATTTCTCTGCAAGTTTCATGCCGAGAAGAGCGTGCGGCAGTTCGGGTTCGTCATCGGGCACTTTGCCGATGTCATGCAGAAGTCCGGCGCGGCGCGCCTTCTTGGGATTGAGACCGAGTTCCGAAGCCATGACGGCGCAGAGGTTTGCTGTCTCACGAGAGTGCTGCAGAAGGTTCTGGCCGTAGCTTGAGCGGTATTTCATCTTGCCGACCATGCGGATCAGTTCCGGATGCAGGCCGTGTATGCCGAGATCGATAGTGGTCCGTTTGCCGGTCTCGATGATTTCCTCTTCGACCTGTTTGCGGACTTTGGCCACCACTTCCTCGATTCGGGCAGGATGGATACGGCCGTCGGTCACGAGCTGATGAAGTGCGAGACGCGCTATCTCGCGGCGCACAGGATCAAAGCCTGAGAGAACGATTGCCTCCGGCGTGTCATCGACGATTATCTCTATGCCCGTGGCGGCCTCGAGTGCGCGTATGTTGCGGCCCTCGCGTCCGATGATGCGGCCCTTGATCTCATCGTTGTCGATATGGAACACAGTTACTGAGTTCTCGACCGCAGTCTCCGTGGCAACACGCTGGATCGACTGGATCACGATGCGTTTCGCCTCTTTCGAGGCAGTCATCTTGGCATCGTCCATGATGTCGTTGATATAGCCGGCGGCAGCGGTCTTTGCCTCATCCTTGAGAGACTCCACGAGTTTCTCTTTCGCCTCCTCGGCCGAGAGGCCGGAGATCTTCACGAGTTCCTCCTGAGCCTGACGGTGGAGGTGATCAACCTCGGCGTTGCGGCTCTCAAGAAGCTGCTCGCGGTTTTCGAGACTGACCCTGAGATTCTCGAGTTCCTTCTTGCGGCGCGACTGCTCTCCCTGCTGCTGGTTGAGCTGGATCTCGCGCTGTTTGAGACGGGCCTCGTTTGCCTGTGCCTTCTGCATGCGCTGTCCGGCGGCACGCTCGGCATCTCCGATTATCTTCATTTCCTCCTCCTTGGCCTTGAGGAGTTTGGACTCCTTGATCATTTCAGCCTCGCGGCGGGCCTCCTCGATGATTGTGTTGGCCCGGGAGGCAGCGTTTTTCTTGCTGGTCACATTCGCCACGGCATATCCGATCGCGAGCATAGCCAGGGCAATTATGATCCATATTGCAGTTCCCATGTGTATTGCGTTTTATTGATATATGAGTGTTATTAAAGTTAATTGTCCTTCTGTCATCATGTCAAGCCGCCGGGCGGCCCGACAAAAAGAAAACGCCGCGTCTCCACAGTGGAGACACGCCGCAACACACGCGCGTCATGACAGTCGGTCATGACATTCGGTCAAAGTCCTGAAACAGACTGAGCAATGCTATGGTTCGGTCAATCGCCGATGTCCTCGGCACCGGAATCAGCTCCGTCGATATAAGCGAGACAGTCCTGCGCCTTGGCCAGAGCCGCCTCATATCTTTCCTTAAGCTCACCGTAGAAAGACGCATACTGGTATGCCACCATGGCGAGAATCTCACGGTCGGTCTTTGCAGGAAACGTCTTTCGCCACTTTGCATAGAGACGGTCGACATCGGCTTCGACGTCTCTGACGAAATCCTGACGGGCGAACGGCACGGAGAGAGAGATCCGCTGGTCGCCTATATTGAGGTACATCTTTATCTTTTCCGAATCGTTCATCTACTCATTCCTTAAGCATTTCAAGGCAACGGTCGATGTTGCGGATCAATTTGGCGATATGGCGTCGGGTGTCGACTATCGTATCCGGGTGGTCGGCGAGTCTGTGCGACACAGTCAGATATTCGGCGTCAAGACGAGCGCGGTCACGTTCGCGTTCGGCTTCCTGCGCCTTTCGGAGCAGGTCGGCGTTGAGCTCCTCGAGCTCGCGGTTGCGGGCAGCGAGGTGAGCATTGCGCGCGGTGATATCCTTTATTCTCGCGTCAAGTTTCTCAAGCGTTGCTATCAAGGACTCCGCCATCTTGCCAAATTTTCACAAAAGTACAAAAAAAATTTGGAACCGCAATAACAAAAAAAATTATTAACTTTGCAAAAGCAGCTACGATAGCTTCTTTAGCTAAAATAGCTATGATAGCTACTATAGCTATGATAGCTACTATAGCTATGATAGCTACTTTAGCTACTTTAGCTGCTTTAGCTGCTTAGCCAAATACAAACCAACTCCAAAAGCCCTACAATCCATGAAGCCGAATGATTTTGCCAGACCAAAAACAAGTTACCGAAATCTCTACGTGTTTCAGAAAGCCGAGGCCATCTATGATCTGACATATCATTTTCTGCAAAGTCATATCGCAAAATCAGACCGCACTTATGACCAAATGCTTCAGGCTGCCCGATCGGGCAAGCAGAATATTGTCGAAGGGAGGTCTGACGCGGCTTCATCAGCAGAAATGGAGATAAAACTGTTTTGTGTTGCGAGAGGCAGTCTGCATGAATTGCTCAACGACTATGAAGATTATATGCGAACCCGCCAAATCTTCATGTGGAAAGAGAATCATCCGAGATATTCCACATTGCTTACGACTTGCAGGACTCATAATGATACAGCCTATTACACATCTCTGATTCCTAAAATGAATGATGAGGAATATTGCAACCTGATGCTCACCCTGATCTATCAGACCATTTCAATGCTTGACAAGATGATCGACAAGATAAAAGAGGATTTCCTTAAAAACGGCGGCATAAAGGAGCAAATGTATCGCGCCAGAGTTGAACACCGCAGTCAAAGAAACATCAACAGTTCCGAAGCTTAATCGGGAATATCTGCAATCGGGAATATTAGCGGCCGTAGTATTAACGACCGGGATTACTGCGACTTGCTGCGGTCAATACCAGCGGACACCGTTCTGGGCGCGTGAGCGCTGGTCGTATTTGAGGTCTTTGAGAAGCGACGATTTGACGGCGATGTGGAAGTTGTAGGATTTGTATGGTCCGACAGGCACAAAGGAGGCCGTCATCGTAAAGCAGTGTATGTCGCGGCTTACCGAGCAGTTCATGTAGGCAAGCTTGTGGACATTGAAGTCGTAGCTGGCTGAGAAAGAGAAGTTCCAGTTCTTGGTCGGGCGTATGTTGCCGTTGAAACTGAGATTCTGCGACCACCGGCCACGATATTCGAGCCGGTCGTAGTCAAAGTCTCCGTATCCGTAGCTGACGGAATAGTTGACCGTAAGACTCCAAGGCACCTGCCACGACGCGTATCCGTCAGCGTCTGATGACTGGCCGGAATCACTTTTGCCGCGTTTCTCGCGCTTGCGCGAGGCCATGTCGGAGAAACTTTCGTGCTCGGTGTCTTCATCTTCATCCCCCTCTTCGGGATATGCGTCTCCGCGGCCTGTGGTCTCGTTCTCCTTTTTACGACGGAAGGTGTCGTTGTTGAATGTGTAGGAGAAACTCGTACCGGCCGACGAAAGCCGGTAAAGTCCTTTCCCCTCCTGAATGCGCAGACGATCCACCTGAACCGGAGTTCCCGACTCATTGAGGCGGTAGACATAGGGATCCCATGTCGAGTTTATGTTCAGGTTGAAGTTCTTTACAAGCCGGAGCATGATGTTGGCCTGCAGCGGGCTGAGGCGGAGCGAATCAGCGGCGAAGTTGTAGCTTTCGGAGAGACTGAGGTTCTCGATCAGTGAGATCTTTTTCACGCCAGTCGTGTCCTTGTCACTCTTCACCTTCATCTCAAGATTGTTGGCGAGGCTGAGGTTGACAATACCGCTCTTGCCGCGACCGGGCACACCGAAGATACCGTGGGAGAAATAGGAGTAGTCGCGGCGCATCTGGTTTCCGGCCTGATCGGTGTAATAATAGTAATCGTATACACCCCATCCGGGCGCGCCGAAATCAGGATTCCATCCGAACGATACGGTAGGAGTCATGACATGGCGTATCATCTGGATCTTGTCACCGAGAAACTTCATCGGTTTCCAGAATCCGTAGAGTTTGGTGTCGAATCCGACAGAGACATTGAAGTCAAACAGGTTGTAGAACCCGAATGTGGTATCCTGAATCTCGCGAGACGCCTGCGTGTCCCACTGGCGACGGATTTTCGAGGTGTACATCCTGTCGTTCATCGAAATCGACGGGGAGACGTTGATATATTTCAGCAGAGAGAACGTGGCCGAGACAGGCACGGAATGTTGCATGCCGTTACGCCAGTCCTTGATTATGTTCTTCTTGAAGAACTCATCCTGACCGGAGGTGAGCGAGTTCTGGAATCTACCGGAATAAGAGAGCTTTATCTTCTCATACCACTTCTCACCGCCGACAGACTTCTTGCGCTTGAACGGCGCGGTCTGCGACATGGCCACGGTAAGATTGGGGAACGAAACCTGCAGTGTCGAGTCTTGTGATCTCTGTGTGATGTTGGCCGTGGCCGACAGGCTCCACTTCGTTCCCGGAAAGCGATAGGTCATGTTGACGGTGCTCGACTTGGTGTTTTCCGTAAACGACGAGTTGTAATACGAGTTAAGATCATTGCGCGAATATCCGGAAGTCGCGAAATTGACCGAGGCCGAGAAATTCAGGTTGGGATTGGCCTTGGCATCTTGCGAATGACTCCAGATGACCTGAAAGTTGCGCATGCGCTGATAGTCGGGAGCACCCTTGTCGCCGTAAATCGTATTGAGGAATGATATGTCGAAGTTGCCCCGGTAGCGATAACGCTTCACATAGTTGACATGACCGCTCAGGCCCCACGAACCTTTTGTGTAGATCTCCCCCGTAAGCGCAAGATCCACATTGTCGTTGATCGCAAAGTAATAGCCGCCGTCTCGGAGATAGAACCCAAGGTTGTAGTCGTCGCCGAAAGACGGAAAAATCACTCCGCTCGAATATTTTTTCGAGAACGGGAAATAACCGAACGGCAGAGCGAGCGGGAGCGGCACATCGGCGAGCACCATATAGGCCGGTCCGGTCACCACATCCTTGTCGGGTCGCACCTTGGCGCGGGTAAGCTGGAAATAGAAGTGGGGATGCTCGTGATCGTCGCACGTGGTGTACTTGCCGTCTTCGACATAGAAAGACCCGTCGTCCATTCTCTTGGCACGGCCTCCCTGAAGGAAGCCCTCGTCCTGCTCGGTGATGACACCGGTTATGTATCCGCGCTCAGTCTTGAAGTTATACTTCATCGTCTCGGACTCATATTCGCCCGACTTGTCCTTGAACACGGGGCGTCCCTGCGCGACACCGGCGGTATCCACGACACCGGCGGCATAGACCGTGCTGCTGTCGAGCTCCATGCGGATTTCAGCCGAGTTCAGTTTGAAATCCTGATACTCGACCGTGCCGTCGCCGTAAAGGTAAGCATTGTTGAGACCTTCGAGCACAAGTGAATCTTTTGCCGAGAAAGAGACAGCGGTCTCGATATCTACTTTCGACCTGTCGATGCGGGAGATAGCAGTTCTCGCAGTATCGACCGATATTGAATCCTGCTCATCGGCAAACGAGAAGTCTTCTTCTCCGCGCAAAGCACCCGCATCGGCAGCGACACGCGCCTCCTCCGGCACCGCCGTCACGACGGTGTCACTGGCTTCCGGTTCCTGGATATGGGGAACATGCCCGGCGTTCTGAGAATATGCGATGCCGATCAGGACGGCACACAATATGTAGATTATCAGTTGTCTCAATTCAGATTCGATACGTCGCCACGCACAGCCAACAGCCGCGCCGCACGACTTCACGATACAAAGTTATCTATTATTGCACAAACAGCAAAATCCAGACCGGATTTATTGACATTTATTCACAGTCACCGCAGTCGCACTCTCCTACGGCAATTCTGAATTTTCCGTCGTAGACCACCCGACGGGCGTCGCGGAGCACACGGAGAAGCTCCTCGGGCGCAATCCTGTAGAACCTGAGTGTGCGCGACAACGGATATGAGGCGAAGACAGGATCGGCCGAGAGATATAGATCCCATTTCCTGATTCGACTGTCGCTCTTCAGAGTCTCAGCAAATCGCGCCGCACTTCGGGGAGAGCATACAGTTACGGCTCTTTCGCCGCCGGCCAGCTCGGAAACAATCACCAGACGCGGCCTGACTACGCGGTCGGAGGCCCGCTCCGCGCTGTCGGCCCGCCGCGAGACGGTGACATTGCGCCCGTGGCGCGAATTGATCTCATTCATCATCCTGCGGAACTCCGGTCCGTGGGCCGATGAGTCCTCTATGCGGAAATAGAGAATATAGAGGTGGATCATCTCGTGTATCAGTGTGTCTTCAATCACTGCACGGTCAAGATCGAGACGGTCGCTGACAGAGAGCGTGAAATCTGACGCCTTTGGCGCAGACCTGAACACTCGCGGATGCCTCAGCGAGCCGTAAGTGCGCACCGACGACGATATGCGGATTCGTATCTTAGGGAGTCGGCCTTCAAATATATGACGGTTGAAGAAGTCGAACCTTTCCTGGATAAACTGGAGAGTAGGACGCATATGGAGCTGTTTGAGATTTTGGTTACTGCTCTGTAAAACGGTCTTCGGTTTGATTTATTCGTGTTAAAATATTAATTTCACGTCATGAAGGAAAATCCGCAAATAGCAAGAATCGCCGTGTTCGCCTCGGGCAACGGCTCGAACGCAGAGAACATCATCAGATATTTCAATGACCCTGCGGCAGTTAACGGAGGCTCAGCCGAAGTCGCACTCGTGATATGCAACCGCCCGGAAGCTCCGGTGCTCGCCCGCGCAGCCGCACTCGGCGTCCCGACCGAGACCATCACCCGCTCCCTGCTCAATGACGAGACCCGATTCATGGAGCTTATGGAGAAACATGGCATAGACTTCATAGCACTGGCCGGCTTTCTTCTCATGATTCCCCCTTTTCTTATCAGCAGATTCAGCGGAAGGATAGTCAACATACACCCGTCGCTTCTGCCCCGATACGGCGGTAAAGGGATGTATGGCCGCCACATACATGAAGCGGTGGTGAAGGCCGGAGAGCGGGAGACGGGCATAACAATTCACCATGTGAGCGAAAACTGCGACGAGGGCGCGATAATATTTCAGGCCGGTGTCGATCTTGACACTACTGACACTCCCGAAGATGTGGAAAGAAAAATCCACGCTCTCGAAAGCATCCACTACCCGAAAATCATCAGCACCCTCGTCAGCAGCCTGTAACGGCCTGCAGCCGTCAGTCAGCTGCCACGGCCGCACCTGTCGATGTGCGGCGTCTTACGGCCAGTTCGTTGGCCACCACCACAGCCTTCGATATATGGTCGCATATGTGGCCGCGGTCGATCAGCGTGTCGATATGCGAGCGGTGAAGCGCATCGCGGACATTGTCGCGCACACCCGACAACACCACCATGATACCCTCTTTGTGCGAAGACTCGATAAGGATCTGCAGGTTATGAAGGCCTGTGGAGTCGATAAAAGGCACACGCCGCATGCGGATAATCCTGACATAGGGCACTCCGGAAGTCGACACGCGCATCATCTCGTCGAATTTTGTGGCCGCGCCGAAGAAGAAGGGGCCGTCGATCTCATAGACCGACACTCCCGGTTCAAGATCAAGCACCTCATGCTGAGTCATGTCGGCGTCGGCTGCGTCGAGCTGATCGCCATACACCTTGATGGTAGTATTCTCCGACACACGACGCAGGAAGACCACGACTGCGAGGAGCATTCCTATCTCGATTGCGATCGTCAGGTCGAACACCACTGTAAGCAGGAACGTCACCACAAGCACCCAGACATCGCCCTTCGGATTGTTGACCATACCCTTGATGGTGCGCCATCCGCTCATATTGTAGCTCACCATGATGAGCACCGCAGCGAGACACGACATCGGCACAAGGCTGATAAGGGGCATTGCGAAAAGAAATGTGGCTGTCAGCACAAGGGCGTGCACTATGCCTGCCACCGGGGTGCGTCCGCCATTGGTGATGTTGGCCATGGTACGCGCTATCGCGCCGGTCACCGGAATGCCTCCGAACAGTGGCACGGTGATGTTGGCTATGCCCTGACCGATAAGCTCAGTATTGGAATTGGTGCGTCCTCCGGTCACACCGTCGGCCACTGTGGCCGAAAGCAGAGACTCGATGGCACCGAGCATCGCGATCGTGAATGCCGAGGGAAGAAGAAGGTTGACCGACTTCATGTCGAATCCGATCATCTGCGGACGCGGCACCTCGGTGCTGATGACGCCGAAACGGTCGCCGATGGTCTGCACGCCGCTGACACCGAAATATTCGCGTGCGATCCAGAGAATAAGCGTCACGGTCACGATGGCTGTCAGCGCTCCCGGAATGCGTTTGGAGATCTTGGGCGTGATAATGATGATGGCCAGCGAGAGCAGTCCGACTATCGCCGTGGCCATGTCGACAGTCGCGAAATGCCTGAGATATACACCCCACTTGCCGATGAAGTCGCCCGGCACCTTCTCGTCGATGGTGAGCCCGAAGAAATCAGGCATCTGGGTCGAAAAGATCGTCACCGCGATACCGGCCGTGAAACCCACCACGATAGGATACGGTATGAACTTTATGACCGTTCCGAGCCGGAAAAGTCCGAGCAGCACAAGGATGCATCCGGCCATGAATGTGGCAAGCGCGAGACCCTCGAGACCATAGAGCGCGATAATATTGTAAATGATCACGATAAAGGCTCCCGTGGGGCCGCCGATCTGGACAGTGTTGCCGCCGAATGCGGAGACAAGAAACCCGCCGACTATGGCTGTGACAAGACCTACCGCGGGAGTGACACCGCTCGCTATCGCGAACGCTATGGCCAGAGGAATGGCAATGATGCCCACCACAAGTCCGGCCGTGAGATCCTGCTTGAATTTTGAAAATGAATAGCCTTTCATCGCCGCCATAAGCGCGGGATGAAAGTCCGGTTTACTGATTATTGACATGTTAGCTTGTTTTATGACCCGGGCTGCGTGTGCTCTCATGCCCGGAAGAAATCGTTTTTATCAGTGCGCTATAATGTTATTTACGGCGGCAAAATTAGTAAAAAGCTTCGAGATGACAAAATAATCTGTTAATATTTGTTAACGATTTTGTGATTCAGGAAAATTGTTGTAGTTTTGCAGTGTTGTAATTCACTACAACACCACAACAATTTACAGTAATCGTTGATATACAACAAATAACCAGACAAACAATCATAACCAAAAGTCATGAAAAAGATCAGAACGATACTTGCCTCAGCGGCTCTTGCACTCGGTCTCGCATTCGGGGCCCAAGCCCAGATCCTTTACAAAGTTGAAAAGGATGGATCAGACAAAGTCAGCTATCTTCTCGGCACACATCACTTCGCTCCCCTCTCGGTGATAGACTCGATCGAACAGTTGCCCGCTATCCTGGCCGGAGTGGACCGTCTATACGGAGAGATCGACATGTCGCAGATGACAGACCCCGCAGTAATGGCACCCATGCAGCAAAAACTCGTGGCTCCTGCCGACAGCACACTCGACAAGATCCTGACCGCCCCGCAGCTCGACTCGCTCAGAACGGTATGGAACGAATATTCAGGCGGCATGATACCTGTGGAGGGCTTCTTTCCGTTCAAGCCCTCTGTAATCGCAGCCCAGCTTGCGGTCATGATGTCGCAGAAAGTGCTTCCCGAACTCAATCCGCTTGAGGGAATCGACATGACCATGCAGAACCGCGCCCGCGAACTCGGCAAGCCGGTCGGCGGTCTTGAAAGCATGGAATTCCAGATGGACATGCTCTACAACCGTCCCATATCGGAACAGGCCGAAGGACTGATGAAAACCATCTCCGACGCCGAGGGGGAGGAGAAGCGGGCGATCGAACTGTCGAAAGCCTACCTCGCACACGACATAGACCGCATACTCGACATGATGCTCGTCATGGAGAACGACGACGCACAGGCAGCCGAGAAGATGATCTACTCGCGCAATGACCGCTGGGTGGCACGACTCGCCGAAGAGATGCCCGAGCAATCAATCATGGTCGTGGTCGGAGCCGGACACCTGCCGGGCGAACGGGGCGTGATCGCCGGACTCCGCAAGGCCGGCTTCAAAGTGACCGCCGTAAGATAAACGACCCTCCACAAAAATCCAACCACCCCCACACACCAGATCCACCCAATCATGATCGAACTCAAAGACACAGGTTTCTCATACAGCAGGAAGGGAGTTCCGGCACTGAGCGGCGTGACCGCCATTATTCCGCCGGGGATTCACCTTCTTGCCGGAGAGAACGGAGCGGGCAAAACCACCCTGCTCCACCTTATCGCCGGAATATCACGGCCCACCGAGGGAGAATGCCTCATCGACGGCACGCCGGCCGCCTCCGACAACCCTTCGGAGATAAGACGCGCTTTTCTTCTTGAAGAGAACATGAAATTTCCGGGCAAGACGATCCGCGACTTCGCAGCCATGCACTCGCGGTTCTACCCCGGCTTCTCGCAGGAGGCGTTCATATCCAACCTTATGGCATTCGGCCTCACCGGCGACGAACCGATGAAATCGCTGTCGCTCGGCAACCGCAAGAAAGCCCAGCTCTCATACGCGCTCGCCCTCGGGACCGAGGTTCTTCTTCTCGACGAACCCACCAACGCCCTCGACATACAGAGCAAGGAGATACTGCGCCGTCTGCTCGCCAACAACCTCGACGACCGTCAGACCGTGATCGTCGCCACACACACCGTGACCGAACTCGACACTCTTTTCGACGGAGCCGTGATGATCACAAGGTCAAGACTGCTCTTCGCCGCCACCGAGGAGGCCATATCGGCCAGACTCGCCTTCAGGGTAGGCCGCGTGCCTGATCCCGAAGAGATATACTCCGAGATACAGATAGGACGCGTGCTCGGCATCACCCCGGCATCGGAAGATGAGGAACCGACACGTGTGGACTGGCGGCTGCTCTACTCGGCACTGCACTCTCCACAACGCGACAGCATACTTGAAACCTTACGAAAAACAGAATCATGAACCGGAACTCAATCACCGCCACACTGCCCGACAGTTTCTCATGGAAACGCGTAGCCGCCATAGCCGCATACTACAGTCCCTACACCGGCCGACAGCTGATCTGTTATCTTGCAGTCTCGCTGCTGTTCGCCATACTGATTCTCCTCCCGTCAGGAGAAGTGGCACAGTTAGGACTCTACACAACCATATGGGCATGCATACCGCTGCTTGCCGATTTCGCTCCCATAATGCTCGCCAAGTGGGGCGACCACCGGATCGTGGAGCGTCTCATACCGGCCAGAGCCTCCGAAAAATATATATTCTACCTTATATATTTCATGATCGTGATACCAGCCTCGGTCTACCTGATTCCGCTTGCCGCCTGCCGTCTTTACATGGAGATACCGGCCATACAGAGTCCGATGCTCAATGAGATCAACGCCATGCAGTTCACGGTCGCTCCCTTGTTGAGGACACTCAATATCCTGTGTGCGTCGAGCGCCATACTGACATGTCTGTATGCCATGATCCACTGCGGCACAAGCCGTATAATAAAAGGAGTGCTCGGCGTGTTCGCCGTCAAAGTCGCTGTCGGAATCATGGGTGCCGTCTATGGCATAGCGACAGTGGTGAAAAGCGGCTTTATCGACGGTATCAACGCCAACGACAAACACCAGATCAGCGCACAGAGCCAGGAGATGATGATAAACGCGATGACCGAGAACACCCCGTATCTCGCCACAATGCTGACAATACTCGGCATATACGTCATCGTCATGCTGTGGCTAATCTACCGCGATCTGAAACAACGCAATCTGTGATGGAATTCAGCGACAACAAGCCGATCTACCGACAGATCGTCGACTACTCCTTCAACCGCATCATCGACGGGAGCTGGACACCGGGCGGAAAAATCCCCTCCGTGCGCGAGCTTGCCGCCGAGATGGGGGTCAACACCCGCACCGTGCTCAAGGCCATGGAAGACCTGCAGGACATGGAGGTGATCGAGTCGCGGCGAGGCATGGGCTTCATGCTTCACCCCGACGCGGCGGCCAAAGTGACCGACGCGCGAAGACACGAGTTCTACGAAGTGACCCTCCCGGCTCTTCTCGAAGAGATGCGGAGACTCGGCATATCAAAAGAGGATCTGGTCAGCCGGATCAAATGAAACAGTAACAAAACCACTCCGACAACAATCATATGGACACCGACAACATACTTAAAGCGGAACACATATCCAAGAGCTTCACCGGGCACAAGGCACTCGACGACGTGTCGATCGAGGTGCCC
>CAMWRV010000022.1 GCA_947176745.1 uncultured Muribaculaceae bacterium | reverse complement strand
TCTCGCAGAGAGACGCAGAGCCGCAGAGTTCTGATAACAACACAAAGCATACCTCTACGCCTCAGCGTGAGGTTACGATACGCGTGAGGTTACAAGAGGAGAAAACCGGCGACATCAGTGTGCATTATGCACGAAAAACTTATATGGATAGGAAACTTTTAAATGACCTGACCGGAGTAATTATCAACTGTGCGATTGAAGTGCATCGCAATCTGGGTCCGGGGCTCCTTGAACACACATATAAGATCGCGCTGCTACAGGAACTTAAACTTTGCAACCTTCGTGCCGAGAAAGAAGTTGAAATACCTTTGACATACAAAGGAATCAAACTTGATACCGCATACAGAGCCGATATTGTTGTCGAAAACGAAATAATACTGGAATTGAAAGCTACAGAGAACGACAATCCATTGTTCTACAAGCAGCTTCTTACATATCTTCGCATTGCTGACAAAAGGGTCGGATTAGTGATAAATTTCAATAAGTCAGTACTTAAAAACGGTATCAAACGCATCGTCAATGACTTCTGAAATCGTTCCTCTACAACCCGAATCTCTCGCAGAGAGCACAGAGCCGCAGAGTTCTGACAACAACACAGAAGCAAACCTCCACGCCCTCCGCGTTCTCCGCGCGTGACCACAAAATCCTCACGCAGAGAGCGCTGAGGCGCAGAGATCGGACGTACCCTCCAACACAGAAGCAAGCCTCTGCGCTCTCCGCGCACTCCGCGTGAGGCCAGAAAATTCTCTCGCAGAGAGACGCAGAGACGCAGAGTTCTGATAACAACACAAAGCATACCTCCGCGCTCTCTGCGCTCTCCGCGTGAGGCCAACAATAATCCTCTCGCAGAGATACGCAAAGCCGCAGAGATCGGACGTACCCTCCAACACAGAAGCAAACCTCCACGCCCTCCGCGTTCTCCGCGCGTGGCCAGAAAATTCTCTCGCAGAGAGACACAGAGGCGCAGAGTTCTGATAACAACACAAAGCATACCTCCGCGCTCTCTGCGCTCTCCGCGTGAGGCCAACAATAATCCTCTCGCAGAGATACGCAAAGCCGCAGAGTTCTGATAACACCACAGAAGCAAACCTCCACGCTCTCCGCGTGAGGCCAACACAGAAACTCAGCGGTCTTAAAATAAATATCAGCGTTTGCCGTAGTTACGCACCGATTTTATTATCTTTGCATCCAAATACCAACAAGAGATGCCACACATTACAATCTCCGACATCGGTCCGGTCGACCATATTGATATCGAACTCAACAGGTTCAATGTCTTCATCGGCCCGCAAGGATCTGGGAAAAGCACCATAGCAAAGATCGTAAGTTTTTGCCAATGGCTTGAGAAAGACTGCCTTAAACGACAGATCACAAGCCACGCGGATGCAGACTTCATTGATACACAACTTGTAAAATACCATAACATGGAAGGTTATATATCAGAAAAATCAACCTTCCATTATACCGGAGACGCCATCAACATCGAAATGAAAAACGGGGCGTTCTCCATAACCCGCACCGAGCAGTTCAGCACTTCTCTTTTCTCAAAAAACGCATACATCCCCGCAGAGAGAAACATCATATCGATTCCGGGCATATTCGCTACAAAAATGCCCGACAACAATATACTCGACTTTATTGACCAATGGCAGACTGTACGAGGAAAATACAAGGACGGCAACCGTGTGCCGCTTCTTGACCTTGACCAGTCATATACTTATGACAACGAAAACAACCGTGATCTTGTAATCAACGACATCACCGGCAAGTCGTTCGTTCTCTCTCATGTGTCGAGCGGACTCCAGTCGGTGACACCCCTCTGCGTAATGATCGACTATCTGACCGGATGGATATATTCATACGAAGAGGAATGTTCGGCTGAAGACCGTGAAACATTCCGTTACGCCGCTCTGTCGAGACTTCTGGCAGAAAAAACCGGAAAAAGTCACCTTCTCGAATTGTCCAAACAAGACAAAAATATCCGCAAAGCCATTGACTTCATTTATGAAGCAATGCAGCATGTGCCCGTGAAACCCTATCCGGACACTGAAACCGAGAAACAAGTCGCCGAACTTCAGAAACTTGAAGCCTCTTACTCGCATCCGGCATTCTCTAACATTGTGATCGAGGAACCGGAACTTAACCTTTTCCCGACGACTCAGGTACATCTGCTTTATTATCTTCTCTCACGTATTGACCACAACCGCGACCGGCTGACACTGACCACTCACAGTCCGTATATTCTTTATGCGCTCAACAACTGCATCCTTGCCGGCAAAGCATTCTCGTCTGATGATACCATCCCTTACAGGGAAATGACCGATATTCCCGAAAAGGCATGGCTTGACGCAAGTAAAGTTTCGGTGTGGGAACTTGCAGAAGGCAAAATCCGCAACGGATCGACAATTCAGGATGAATCAGGGCTTATACGCGACAACTATTTCGACCGCATCATGCATAATGTCATGGTCGATTTCCGCAATATGCTCAATTTTATCGACTAAAATGGCCGACGACGCTTTATTACACTATTTCAGAAACGCGATACCCTTCTCCGACGACTGCTATGTGGCAGACTATACCGAGCGTACAGACAGCAGCCGGGGGGTAGAGTTCTCATCATCTCCATTTGAGGATATAGAATTCTTTCACCTGAAAAGCAACCCAAAAGCGACAGTCAATTACATCGGGATCAATTTTGAGCAACACACTGAGTTTATAAAAGGAATCCAGAACTGCGAATGCATGTTTCACGCCTTGTCGGACGTAAAAAGGCCATGGACGCTCTTTCTTGAAATGAAGTATTGCAAGGAGGAAAATATTGAGGATTATGTTTTCAAGGCATACAGCCAGATGAAAGACACTATGGATAAAATCCATTCATTGAATCTGTTCAATCCTTCGGAGCGTCGCCTTTATTTCGTATATTCGGTTCCGGAACATGGACACCGAATCCCATTCGGATCATTCACACTGAGTCAGAACGAAACATTGAAGAAATTTGAAGATGAAGGTATATCGCTTCTCGGCAACAATTCAATGCTGATAGCCACGCCCTCATATCTTTTCGAACCCAAGAAGTAATATCGAATGCAATATCTGAATATATTATATGCCCTGATTCTTGCCATATACGGCTACAGATTCCTCAAGTCGGACGGCAGGATTGTAAAAGGCGCCCTATGCAAGAATGAATCTTTTCATTACTCAGGCACAGAACTGTTCTGGTGCCTGACTTTTTCGACCGGACTATTGGCATTATCAGCAAATGTCGGACTGGATCTAATGGCAATAAGACTCCTTGTGCTTGAAATATTTTGTATAATCGGCATTGGCTTAGCAAGCAATAAAGTTGTCCTTTCAGCTTCTCTGAAAATATACATAATATATCTATTATGGCTTTCAATCGGTCTTTTCTATGCCCCCGAACCGATGTATGGAATCCGTACAATTCTTAAGTATCTGTATCCTTTGCTTCTCTGCCTGTTTGCCTCAGCCACAGTCAGAGATCCGGAGGTATTTTTCAAGTCATCGCTATGCGCAAGGACTGTTGGAGTAGTTTCCATAATATTCGCTTTTGTTCCATACATAAGGAGAATCATCCCCGGCGTCTTCTGGTATGAAACCGCAGAGGCCATAAATTATATCTCAATCATGATTTTTTCTTTGGGAATGTTCTATTTCACGAACCTGAAAAGAAAAAATCTACTTTACACACTGCTGTTTCTTGCACCATGTCTATTATGGGTGTTCAGGACATCAATAATGGGATCCACGATCGCCCTGATGGCTTTCTTCTTCATCAAATATAAATTACGCTCGCTCCCTATCATATTAACTGTGGTTGTTCTCGGTATAGTTTCTGTATTTTGCATCCCTGCAGTCCGTCAGAAAATGTTCTACGACGACAACGTGACTATTACCGACTTCGTGGAAGGAAACATAGATGAAGAGAATATAAATACAAATGCTCGTGCTGCCATGTGGGAACACCTTGAAAAAAATTTCTATCAAGGACACGAAACATTGGGCAGCGGTACAGGCACTGTCCAGGCATACATGTATCACAATAAAGACTTATTCGGAGGTCTGACTGTTCCTCACTCCGACTTCGTGCAGCAGAAGTGCGACAACGGTCTGATCGGCCTCATCATTTACGGAGCGATGATCTTCTTCGTGTTTGCCGACTGCTTCCGCACATACTGGAGAGCGCGCTCCGCACCGCTGCAGCTCTGCGCCATAGTGGCCGGAGCCTCCATTATAGGTGTCTACGCAACTTTCTATTCCGACAACGTTGTCAACTACTCGATGGCCACCCTATCGATGCCCTTCGGCTTCTACGGCATGATGCTCGGACTGCGCCGCACCGAAGAAGAAAACTGAAGCAACAACAATTGAGCACGGTCTACGTTTTAACAATATACTCAATCGGCCATGAATAAATACCGTTTCACGCTGAACAATTACCACGCAATCTCTCACGCGGAGATTGAACTGGACGGTATTACCGTTATCGCCGGATGCAACGGATGCGGCAAATCAACGATCGCCCGCTGGCTGTACGCTCTGATCAACTATTCCAACGAGTTCAATTCTCTTGTAGACAAGAAGCTTACCCAGTCGTTCAACCAGCATATCAACCGCATGCTGCGGATTGCCCGCAACCTTGATTCCTACAATTCACAGAAAGCTTCGCGGCTAAGACCTATATCAGAATCTGTATTGAAAAAAGGTTTCGATTCTATTTTCGAAGACAACTCTACGGAATATTCAAGACTACTCTCTGCGTTCGAAGACAAAGTCGAGCAGTTCAGACCGCTTATAATAGATGAAGTTGAACTCCATCTGCACAATCCGGATTACACGGAATGGCTCAAGAAATCATTAGGACAGGAAAATTCAGACAATGATGAGTTTATAGCTGATTTTTGCGATCGCACCATCAATAATGCAATCGCACTGTCCAAAAAATCCGAAAAAGAGAAGCTGGAGAGAAATATGGCCATGCTGTTCGATTTCATAAAGGAGGAAATGGACATTACCGGAAATCTTCCTGAAGAGATTTCTCTCAATGAAAACGGTCGCGATCTTGTTTCCAAAGATAGATTTCTTGTACCCCTTGAACTCCATAATGCCGTATATGTCGACACCCCGATGGCTTTGTCAAACTATTTCTCGTGGGACAACAGCATCTGGGAAAAGCTTAAATATGCAATGGCCACTCCGCGCCAGCCAATGCCGGAATCGGCACGCAAACTCGTTCTGCGTCTCAAAAAGATTATAGGAGGCGATATTGTGGTCGATAACGATGACATCAGTCCTGAATTCAGATATCATCGAAAGGAAGACAATCTCGACATACCTGTCTATGAAGCGGCAACCGGCCTAAAGACTTTCGCCTATATGCTGCGTCTCATAGAGAACGGATATCTTACAGAGAACTCCATTCTTATTATCGACGAGCCTGAAGCCCATCTGCACCCGCAATGGATTGTCGAGTTCGCACGCATATTGGTCCTTCTCAACCGGGAAGTCGGCTGCAAGGTATTGCTTGCGAGCCACAATCCTGACATGATAGCCGCCATACGCTCCATCTCTTCAGCCCATGGCACTCTCGATGCCACACGGTTCTATCAGGCAGAGAAAGATCCCGAGTCCTTACGTTACACCTATAAAAATCTCGGATCGGATATCGAAGAGATTTTTCAGTCTTTCAATATAGCTCTCGAACGCATAAAGGATTATGGCGACTGAAAGCCAGCTACGGCATTATCCCGACATAATTTCAGATCACCCGCTTGCAAAACGCGGTTTTGCAAGCGACTTATGCGCATTGTCGGAACGCGACAGTCCCAGAAAAGGCTATTTCGCAGATACCGAAATTCCGGTTCTCGACATGGATGCCTATGAACGGTCCAGACCTGGCAGCAACGAAAAGACTTGCGACGCTGTGACCGGAGTTTGCGAACGACACAACAACCGTATGTTCCGGCCAAGACTGATTCTTGTGGAATTACGGATGAATTACAAAAATATCAGTAATCTCAGTAAAACGGAACTAACAGGTAAAGAAAGACATACCTGTGATCTTCTTAGTGATTTCGGAGAAGAGTACCCTACAGGTAATTATTTATGTCTGATATTCAAACCCGCAAGAGAGCAGGAAGCTCTGAACTGGCTTTCCAGACAGAAAAACGGAACTTCCGGCATAGATCACTGGAAAGTCTTTTCGCCTGATTCATTCTGCAATTTCATCGGATATGGAGTAAAAGAGCCTTATGAACCGGATCGGCATATTTCAGATATAGCCGACAGAATAAATGCCGCCGCAATGTCGGCCGACATTCTGAAATTAGAATCTGAATGGAAGCAAGCACGAATGCATCTTACAAAATGCAGTCAGAGATATGAACTTGCGGCGTGCCGATATCTTGCAGAAAAGATCATAAACAGTCTTGGCTGTTTTTCTACCGATAATCTGAAAGATGATGAAATGCTGGAATTCGAAATCCTTCAGGAAGACATAACCTCTGCAATCCGCCGTCATCTGTCTGACAAGATGTAAGTTGCCTTTGAATACTGAATAGCCGGAACAAGCCTAAGCAACTGACCTCCGGGACACTGATAACAAATTATCCTCACCTATGATTTCCGTAGTCATTCCATTATACAACAAGGAGAAACAGATCGAACGCACGCTGCGCTCCGTATTCGCGCAGACTTATACGGATTATGAGATCGTGGTCGTCAACGACGGATCGACCGACGGATCCGCCGCAGTTGTCGAATCTCTCGATGATCCGCGCATACGTCTTGTAACCCAGAAGAACGCCGGCGTATCAGCCGCCCGAAACCGTGGCATCCGCGAAGCACGGGGTGAATACATAGCTTTTCTCGATGGCGATGATGAATGGAAACCGGAATTTCTGGAAACTATAACTCGTCTGATACGAGAATATCCGGAATGTGATATTTTTGCCACCAGATATTCCATGACTGATACTCATAATAACTTTAAAGAAATTACACTTAATAATATACGATTTAGGAATATATCTGGGATTCTTGACAATTATTTTGAAGTATCTGCATCCTCACATCCTCCCATAATGTTTTCATCGGTGACAATAAGAAAGAATGTGATATTGTCGGTCGGTGGATTCCCCGAAGGTATTAAAGCCGGAGAAGATCTGCTGACATTGGCAAGGCTAGCCCTAAAATACCGTATAGCATATGATACTTCGACATGTGTATTCTTTCTGATTGACGATGCAGCAAAAAACCAAGACCAGAAAGAGCGTCGTCCGGCTGAGTTTGACTATGTGGGAAAGGAATTAAAAAAATTATATCTTTCCCATAAAACCACAAAAGGACTACGACAATATGTAAGTATATGGCATAAAATGCGTTGCAGAATTTTTATATCGAAATATGACAGAAAAAACGCATTCAAGGAAAGTCTGGCGGCTTTAAAATATGACATAAACAAGAAAAATATTGTTTTTGCCGTTTTATCCCTTATTCCACCTAAACAGGCCAATCAAATTATCAATAGGTTTTCATGAAAATTGTAGCACTTCATACTGATTTCAGAATCTACTGGCCGGCAAGGCTTAAGGCATTGTCTGAGGCTCTAAATAAAAAGGGAGCAAGCCTTGAGGTTATTGAGATTGCAGGAAAAGGTAGTCATTATGCATTTGCAGACAACACGAATGACAGCAATATTAACTGGCATATCCTGTTTCCAGATGCTGCTCCTGAGGAGCTGTCTGGCAAGATCATCGAGAAACCTCTTTTTTCTTTACTCGAGAAATTACAACCCGATGTGATTCTGGCAGGATCAATCGCTTTTCCTTCAGGAGCTCTTGCTGTAAACTGGGGGCGTAAACATGGAACCGGAATTATAGTTTTCGATGATTCGAAGATTGATGCGGTAAAACGAAATCCAATTGTAAACAGAATAAAACAAGCTGTCTACAATGGTGTGGATGCTCTTCTACTTCCTGCTGAACAATGGATTCCTACCGGCAGATTCTGGAATTTTCCCGATACCAGGATATTCTTCGGTGTTGATGTGGTTGATAATGATTTCTGGGGAAAAAAAACCAGATCGTCCAATGAATTCGGAGATTATTTTGTTGCAGTAGGCCGACAGATTCCTGCCAAAAATTTTTACGGAGTCATAAAGGCATATGCCAAGTATGTCAGATTTTGCGGAATTGAAAATTCTTATAATCTGGTAATGATTGGAGAGGGACAGGAACACTCATTAATAGAAAACTGCATAACGGAAAACGGACTTGAAAACAAGGTTCATCTACTCCCGTTTATGCAGCAAAATGAATTGGTGTCATTCTACCAGAATGCCAAGGCAATATGTATAGCAAGCAAAAGTGAGACGTGGGGACTTGTCATCAACGAGGCCATGGCTGCCGGTTGCCCGGTGTTTTCAAGCAACCAATGTGGAGCTACAGGCGTGCTTGTTAAGGATGGTGTCAACGGCTATTCTTTCGATTACGAGGACACTGATGCTCTAAGTAAAAAAATGGCCGCCTTTACAAAACTATCTTATGAGCAGCAACTTGCCATGAGAAAAGCTTCAAAAGAAATTATCAGTCAATGGGGATTGTCTCGCTTCTGCGACGGCGTGATAGCCGCAATTAATTCTTCTATTGATCACAAAAGAAGGAGTTTATCTCTGTTTGACAAATTAATAATATCTAACTGGAAAGGTCAATACAGACCTGTGTGAATATGAAATTTTCGATTGTAATTCCATCTTATAATGGGGCGTCCAGAATCAAATACTGTCTTGACAGTATTCGTAATCAGGATTTTCCTATGGATGACTACGAAGTCATAATTGTGGATGACTGCTCGCCAAAACCGCTCGAACCTCAAATAAAACAAATCGTCTCCGACTACCCCCCCCAATTTAATTACCTGATAATCAGATGTAATTCAAACTCCAAACGAGGAGGGGCACTTAATTCGGGATTTGCGGAAGCAAAAGGAGACTACCTACTCAATATTGATGACGATGATGCTTTTACGCATGATGCACTCAAGACAATCTCATCATATTTAGACAATCATGATGTTGACGTCCTCATGTTTGAGGCTTATGACAATATCAACGGATCAATCAAAAGCGTGCTTCATTACATAAAGAATGACACTTCCATTCACAACGGAAAAGAATTTCTTGCCACTCAAGCTATATCATGGACCACATGGAGATACGCTATAAAAAAATCTTTCCTTACAGAAAATAATATTTCATTCGAGAACAATGTCTTTTACGAAGATGTTGATTTCAGCCTTTCATGCGTTTCTCTTGCCAGAAAAATCGCATACCTTCCGTTTGCCGCAATACTATATACCATCCGCGAAGGCCAGCTTTCCAAAGTCGGAGCCTCAAAAGATAAGATCTCAGATCTTTTCCGTCTGGCCGAAAGGATCAGAAAAGTCTCCGAAAGATTTGATGATGAAAGACAAAAACTTATTCTGGATCACTATAACTTCCAGATGCATGTCATCATATCAAGATACTTGTGGAGACTGAAAAAAACTGAGATAATCGATCTGTTACATGAATTCAATCCTCAACTGAAACATCCGGACAAACTTACAGATTTCTCATTTCGACATCCTGAGTGCTACGCACTTTTGGCATCAGCATCAGCACCTGTTCTGAAAACTATGCTAAAAATAAGAAAGTTGGTAAGGTAAACATAAGTGAAGAGGGAAATCAAAACCCATTTCGCTCATGCTCTTTTCAATTTCCAAGACATTAATGTCCCATGGACATAAGCCCCTATCCCACAAGAAAAATCTTGGCGTACATGCAAATAAGATTGAAAATCAGGGTGAAAACAATTTTTCTCTCCAACTAAAATCATCATCCGGAAATTCTCAGACAGTTTTATCTCAACCCGACAAGCAAACATAATATGACAAACCTCAGAAAAGGATTTACTATTCTTCTGTCTCTCCCGCGTACGGTCTGGTTCAACCTCAGATATCTTCCTTTGAAACAGGCGTTGCGTCTGCCGGTATGGATCGCACCCAATGTCAGGGTGAAAGAAATGCATCGGGGCGGTATCGTCATTGGTTCTGTCGGTTTCAACTCCACTCATATCGGTTTCCATAATGCCGACGCGGTGGATTGCTACGGATCTCACACGGTGATATGTGTGGAAAAAGGAGGTGTCTGGCATGTCAGCAATGACATGCACATCGGTCGGGGTGCAATCATACACGTAAAAAAAGGGGGTAGACTTAGTGTGGGACGAAACTTCGCAATATCCGGTACTACAAGCATAATCTGCTCTAACTCCATAGAAATCGGCAATGATGTGCAGTTCAGTTGGAACTCTCTCGTGATGGACAGCGACGCCCACAGAATTTATGGTGAAGATGAAAAACTTGTCAATCCCTCCGCTCCGATAAGCATCGGCAACAAGGTATGGATAGCAGCCAATACATCGATTCTCAAAAAGGCCGGGATCGGTGACAACTGCGTGGTCGCCGGCAATTCTCTTGTAAACAGAAGAATCGAGGGTTCCAACCAGATAATCGCCGGCATCCCGGCAAAACCAATAAAGAAAATCTCATCATGGGAACTTTAGCGTAGTGCTGACAAGATCATCCAATCTGTTTAAAAATAGAATTATTTGTCATCAAACCGCTATTTTTATAATTTTGCTTGCAATATTGAGTATAAAAACTTATATTTGCACAAGTAGTCAAGACATTAATGCCCTATGGCCAAGAATCATCGCAAATACCAGCCGTCGCACAGGATTAATCCTGTTGTGCTTGCTAAGAAGATTGAAGATCAGGGCGAACGAATTTTGTCTCTCCAAAGGCATCTCCAGACCGTCATTAAATCCAACAATTCGCATATGGACTATATCGCGAATTTCGCACGACATGATCTCGGAAACGCCATTCAGAATATTTCCGCTATTATACGGCTGATAGAAAATGAAATCGCTCCTGAAATCGCGGAATCTCTCAAGGCTTCTGTAAAACATCTGGACTCGACTCTCGGCAATCTGGGTGAGATAATACATTCTGACCCTGACAAGCCATTTCCGCTGTCAAGACTGATGACCGCTGTCAACGTTTTTGTACGCTCTTCTCTTGCGGCCGACGACATTTCTATTGTAACGAATTATGATCTGGATGACAAGAGGATGATACATCAGCCTTTCCAGACTCTGCTGCAATTGCTGCACAACCTTATAATAAACGCAAAAAAAGCCATCAACGCCAATGAAGTCTCAGACAAGTCTCTAAAACGCATTGAAATAGATGCAAACATAATTGATGACAGTTGTGTTATAGCTGTCAAAGACACCGGGTGTGGAATACCGGATGAGAATCTTGACAAGATATTTAAATTCGGATTCACAACAACATCAGGCTCCGGCATCGGTCTTTACCATGCAAAGAATGTATGTAAAGAAATCGGAGGTGATCTCTTCATCAAACGTAATTGCGATGGTTTTTCCACAATATTCATTATTAATTTTCCAATAGATGATAACGAGAAGAATTCTTGTGATTGATGACGAAAAGCCTCAGGCTCTGGCTCTGGCTAAAACATTGGAATCGGTCATTCCGATGTCGAAGGTCATACATGCGTCTGACAGGGAAGATATAATCGATCTTGTGGAAAACAAATTCTATAATCTTGCGGTTCTTGATATCCGCATGGATGCGTTTGATTTCAACGGTCTTATCTTGGCGAAGCGGATTCTTGAGATAAATCCTTACGCCAAGATTCTTTTCGTTTCAAAGTTCATTCCTGAATATCTTGACGATCTGACTCCGCTGCTGCAGAACGGCAATGTGCTGGGATTCTCGGATAAGAATATTGATTATGACATATGGGGCGAGGAATTGAAAAAAATCATATTGCCCTATTATGAAAAACTCGATGATAATCCGCAATCAGTCAGCACTGCTCTGATAAACACGTATTCCGATCTTAAAGATCTGGATGACACTCAAATCAAAGGTGCCAGATTCGAAGATTTCATCTCGCTGCTGTTTCAGAGCATCGGATATTCTGAGATTGTAAAGCGCACACGCGACAAATCGCTAAATGAGGTTGATCTCATTGTACGTAACGAGATCGACGATCATTTTTTATCTAAATTCGGCAAGTATATTCTTATCGAATGCAAGAATCATCTTGCTGCTATTGACAAGAATGATTTCATTCTGTTCAAAAACAAGCTTCAGGCAACCAACGGACTCGCTGAACTCGGATTCTTTATAACGACATCAAGTTTCAAGCGTACAGCATATCTGGAAGCGCTTAGATCTTCCGAAGGCAGAAACAAGATCGTCTTTATTGACAACTCCCTTATTATGGATCTTATAAAATCAACTGATCCTCGCGAGGAACTGAAACGAATTATAGATTATCAGGTAAAAGACAATTGATCTCTGCATCATGAAAATTCTTCTCGTTCACAACGAGTATGGCAAATACAGCGGCGAGGAAGCCGTGGTTGACAAGATGGCCGGCATTTTCTCCGGTCTCGGACACGAAGTGGCGCAATTGCGCATGTCTACTGCCGGACTGCGCGATTCGGCAACAGGCAAAATACGTGGTTTTCTGGCCGGGATCCACTCCCCCGGCGGCGTCAGGGCGATGCGCGAGACAATCGAACGCGAACACCCCGACGTGGTCAACGTCCACAACCTCTATCCGTTCATCTCACCGGCTTCATTGAGAGAATGCCGCAAGGCCGGTGTACCGGTCGTGATGACCATACATAATTTCAGGCTGATATGCCCTACAGGTCTGTTCATGCGCGACGGCGGCCCATGCGAGCTCTGTCTGCAGAAAGGCCACGAATGGGGCTGCGTACGGCACAACTGCGAGCACTCTCTGCTGAAGTCTGTAGGTTATGCGGCACGAAACGCCGTGGCACGCATCCGCCGCCATTATGCCGACTGTGTCGACCGCTTCGCGTGCATCACCGATTTCCAGCGAGTCAAGCTGGCCGCCGCAGGTTTCCCGGCAGAGCGTCTTGTGCTGATCCCCAATCCGATGGATATTGACGATTCCAAACCGGAAACCAACGCACAGGCAGACAAATCCGACGGGAATTATGTGGCTTTCTGTGGCCGCATTTCTAAAGAAAAAGGAATTGACCTCATTATTGAGGCGGCAAGACGCAATCCTGACATTCCCTTCAGGCTCGCCGGTGCTGTGGCAGACCAGGTTCTTGTCGGCAATCTGCCCGACAACGTCAGCCTCGCCGGATACCTGTCGGGCAAGGAACTTGAAGATTTTTATCGAAACGCACGGTTCATGGTCATGGCCTCCAGATGGTATGAAGGCTTCCCGATGGCGATTCTCGAAGCCGCCAGACACCGCAAGGCAACCATCGGTCCTGACCACGGAGGTTTCACCGAGATAATTGGCAAAGGTGACAGCCGGATAGGTTCCCTTTTCACTCCCGGCGATGCCGACTCGCTCGAAAAGGAGATCCGCATGCTCTGGAACGATCCCCTGCTCGCCCGCTCACTCGGAGAAGCCGCCAATGCCAAACTGCGCCGAGAATACTCCACATCGGTAATCGCCTCCAAATGGGCCGCCCTTCTCGATTCTCTGACCAATCCCTGACCCGACCATCCCAAAATCCTCCCAATCATCCCAATCATCCCATAATTCCCACACTCTCTCACCCGAAATCTCTCAAATTACCCTCCTCTCCCCCGAAAAACACAATTTTACCCACACAAAAATTGCCTTATCGGCTTTTTTATAGTACTTTTGCAAACAGATTCAGCAAAACAACTTGCAGAATCTGTTTGATTTGTCTGACCTAACATCTGTCACGTATGAAATACCTTCTACTGCTTGCCTGCCTCTTCATATCTGCCAGCCTTCTACCAACGCCGGCAAATGCTGACACTGATCAGTCTGCCGAAATAGAAGCGTTCAAAATCTTGGGCACCCGAACCGAGTGGTTTGAACCGGACGACAGCAGCCCTCTTGAGTTTAACAAAAACATTTCAACCGAGTTGATGACCAAGACAGATATCGGAGGGTCCAACTGGAAGGCCGAATACTTCGGAACTACAGGCACAAACTGGACGGAGATAAGATGCGGCGCACCATGGGAACCGGAATACACTCCGGCGATCAGCAATCTCTCGCCGATACCCGACGCCATATCAAGCATAACACTCTATATTTCAGCCAAACAGACCGGCAATTCTCTTGATGCGATTCGACTTGAAGTGTCAGAAACTCCGGATATGAATGGATCTCCTGTGGCAGTGATCGAGAATCCTGATGTCAATTCTGTAGCCCAACCTTATACTCTCGTCATTCCCGAACCCAAGGCGAATCTGTTCTACCGCATTGAATTCGACTGCCAGACTAAACTCGACACAAAGAGTCAAGGCTGGCTCGCGGTCTCTTCTCTCACCTTCTACCGCATTCCTTCTCCCGTCCCGACCATATCGGCAGCCAATGACCCTAACGGATCTCCCGACCATATAGAGATCCTGTCGGAATCTGGCGATCTCCACCTCATCGTGCATGAATATGATGTCGACAATAATTTCTACCGTGAGATAACCGGACCGACCGCCGGACCGGCACCCTCCCGTTCTGCCCCACAATATTCCGACTCCTGGACCAACAAAGTAGCTTCGGCCAACGAAACATATTCGCTTTACTTCCCTTCGGAGCAGGGACATTACATCTACATCCGCGCCAAAACCGTTGACGGCGAGACTCATTCGCCCGAGACCGCAACCATATACACCTCCGCCGGAATCGAAACCGGAGTCGACTCCCCCGCATCCGACCTCACCGATGATTCAGCGCCGCAATACTTCACCCTACAGGGAATGCGCGTAGCCTCTCCTTCCGCTCCCGGAACATACATAGTCAGAAGCAACGGCAGATCACGCAAAATCCGCATCTGACATACCAAACCAGAATACACTATAGACTAAACCAAAGAATATCATACTGACCAAACCATAATATCAGATTAACAACACGTCATAAAGCAAACAAACTTCCACCAGAAGCAAAATGCAGACCTATTTCAACATAAGATACGAATTCGACCGCGACGCCGTGCACAAAGCCATCGGAGACCGGCTTCTCAGACCGGGTTCCGACTATATATCCGTGGCCGACGGCGTGATACTCGACACAGCCAACCGTATGCCCGAATACCTTGAAGTAGTCAACTCCGGCATGTTCGCCATATGCGACTCGTCGTATGTGCCGCTATACATACGCCTCATACACGGCAAAAAATACAGCCAGTACTGCGGATCAGAAATCTTCCGCGACATCGTATCTTCGCGCCGCTACCGCATGATCTTTCTCGGCACACAGCAGCCCGTGCTCGACGCCCTGAAGACCAACCTGACCGCCATGAATCCCGACGTGGCCGGCATGACTTTCGCCGAACTCCCGTTCCGCGCCGTCGAAGACTTCGACTACCCCGCCATTGCCCGCATGATCGAGCAGGACGGCGCCGACATCGTCTGGGTGGCTCTCGGCGCACCGAAACAGGAATACTTCATGCACCGGCTCCGCCCCCATCTGTCGCGCGGCGTGATGATAGCCGTCGGAGCGGCCTTCAAGTTCTACAGCGGTCTCGCCGAACGACGCGCGCCGGAATGGATGGTGCGCGCCCACATGGAATTCCTGTTCCGCATCGCGCAGGATCCCCGCAAGCAGCTGCGCCGCTGCTCCAACATAGTCACGTCTCTGCCGAGACTATTGTTCAACGAACTCAGAAACAAGTGAGGATACTGATTGA
Organism: uncultured Muribaculaceae bacterium; assembly: GCA_947176745.1. Lineage (GTDB taxonomy): Bacteria > Bacteroidota > Bacteroidia > Bacteroidales > Muribaculaceae > Lepagella. Next base: position 26,062 of record CAMWRV010000022.1, on the reverse strand, counting down.
CGCACATTGTTTCGACCATCAGGGCACGGAAGGCATAGACACCTATATAAAAGGCATCTATACCCGTCTGCCCGCTCTCGCGCCCGAAGCTGAATTTTTCTTCGCAGCCCGCGACACCGCGCGGCTGCGCTCCATCTTCGGCGACGCTCCCAACACCGGCTTCGTCTCTCTGAACGCCACCACGCGCGCACGCCGCGTCCTCTCGGAGTTTCCCCGCATAATCAGACACATCGGGGCCGACGCCGCGCACTTCCAGTATTTCGCGCCTCCGGTTCTGAAGTGCCGGACGATCGTGACGCTTCACGACATACTTTTCAAAGACTTCCCGCAATTCTTTCCGTCGGCCTACCGCCTCTCCCGCGATCTGGCATTCCGTCACTCGTCGCGCCGCGCCGACATTCTGACCACCGTCTCCTCCTATTCGCGCGACCGCATATCACATCACTACGGCATTTCTCCCGACTTGATCGAGGTCATACCCAACGCCGTGGCCGACGATTTCTTCAATATCGACGCCGACGCAGCCCGATCTTTCGCCGGGAGTCGCGGTGTACGACCCTACATTCTGAATGTAAGCCGCATCGAGCCACGCAAGAACCAGCTTGCGCTGCTGCAGGCATACACCGGCCTGAATCTCGCGCAGCGAGGCTTCGACCTCGTGCTCATCAACCAGCCTGCCCTTCCGGTGGCGGAGTTCGATAGATATCTCGCAAGCATCCCGGGCGAGACAAGAAGACACATCCACACCCCCGTAGCGGTCTCCCACGACGAACTGCGGATGTGGTATGCCGCAGCCTCTCTCTTCGTCTACCCCTCCATGGCCGAAGGATTCGGCATTCCTCCCATAGAGGCGGGAGCCGCCCGGATACCGGTCATATGCAACGACTCGACCGCGATGCGCGACTTCGCGTTTTTCGGCCCGAACCTCGCCGATCTGTCGCGGCCGGGAATTCTCGAAAGACTCATGGAGCGGAATCTCGCCGCCCCGCCATCAGCCGACGGACTCAAAAATATATCAGACACTATACGCACACGCTATTCGTGGCAGGAGAGCGCGGAACGTCTGTTGGCAATTATGAAAAAAATTTTGTAATTTTGTAGTTTAACAGGAGATGTCAGTTCCGATGACAGCCAGTCATCACATCGGGCATCGCCTCACGCAAACAGGAACAATATAGAACTCTGACAAGATATGGCATTAAAATGCGGCATAGTCGGTCTTCCCAACGTAGGCAAATCGACTCTTTTCAACTGCCTGAGCAACGCTAAGGCGCAATCGGCCAACTTCCCCTTCTGCACGATCGAACCCAACGTGGGCGTCATCTCCGTTCCCGACGACAGGCTGACGCGTCTCGTCGAACTGTGCAAACCGAAGTCGGTGGTTCCAGCCACGGTCGAGATTGTCGACATAGCCGGACTCGTGAAGGGAGCCTCCAAAGGAGAGGGACTGGGAAACAAGTTTCTTGCCAACATCCGCGAGACTGACGCCATACTCCACGTGCTGCGCTGCTTCGACGACGACAACATCACCCACGTCGACACAACCGTCGATCCGGTCCGCGACATGGAGGTGATCAACTATGAGCTGCAGATCAAGGATCTCGAGACCGTGGAGGCGCGTCTGGCCAAGACCGAGAAGGCCGCCAAGGCCGGCGCCGACAAGACAGCCAGAATGCAGCTCGGTGTGCTTCAGGCATACAAGGAGGCTCTCGAACAGGGCAAGGCCGCACGCACCGTGGAAGTGGAGGGAAAAGAGGAACAGAAATTCGCCCGCGAGCTCTTCCTGCTCACCAACAAGCCGGTGATGTATGTCTGCAACGTCGACGACGCGTCGGCAGCTACCGGCAATGCATATGTCGAGGCTGTCCGCGAGGCCATCCGCGAGGAGGGTGCCGGCGTGCTTGTGGTCGCCGCAAAGACCGAAAGCGAGATCGCCGAACTCGAGACCTACGAGGAACGACGCGAGTTTCTCGAGGAGATGGGGCTCGAAGAGAGCGGTGTCAACCGCCTGATCCGCGCCGCATACGCCCTGCTCGATCTCCAGACTTATTTCACCGCAGGCGCCGACGAGGTGCGCGCCTGGACCTTCATCCGCGGCACCAAGGCCCCGCAGGCCGCCGGTATAATCCACACCGACTTCGAGAAAGGATTTATCCGCGCCGAGGTGATAAAATATGATGACTACGTGACTCTCGGCTCAGAAGCCGCCGTCAAGGAGGCCGGTAAGATGGGCGTCGAGGGTAAAGAATATATCGTGCAGGACGGCGACGTGATGCACTTCCGTTTCAACGTCTGACAGACACAACCCCGACCAGTGATGAGACCCGTTATCGACAAGACCGACCCCGCTCTGATAGAGGCGGAACTGACCCCGGATCGGCTGCTGCGCCGCTCTAACAAGGGCGACAACGAGATTTACGTTGTCGACGCCTTCAACGCACCCAATACGATGCGCGAGATCGGACGCCTCCGCGAGATCGCTTTCCGCGACGCGGGCGGCGGCACGGGTCTCGAATGCGACATCGACGAGTTCGACACCATGAAGCCGGTGCCATGCCGCCAGATGATCGTCTGGAATCCGGCCACCCGCGAGATCATCGGGGGCTACCGCTTCATCCTCGGCGAAGACATATCGTTCAAAGATGGCGTGCCCAATATCGCCACCTCCCACATGTTCCGCTTCTCGCCCGAGTTCCTGCGCGACTATCTCCCCCACACCATCGAGCTGGGCCGATCGTTTGTAGTGGTCAACTATCAGAACACAGGTTCGCGCCCCAGTTCGATCTACGCTCTCGACAACCTCTGGGACGGCCTCGGCGCGCTCGTGGTGAAATACCCGCAGATCAGATATCTGTTCGGCAAGGTGACCATGTATCCGGAATACGGCGCAGAATGCCGCGACATGATACTCGGTTTTATGCACCGCCACTTCCCCGATCCCGACCGTCTCGTCACTCCGATCGAACAGCTCCCCACCCGCGCCCTGTCGCCCGAGATTCAGTCGCGATACACCGGAGCTGATTATAAGGAAGACTACCGGATTCTAAACCACTTCATCCGCGAGCACGGACGCAAGATCCCTCCGCTGGTCAACGCCTACATGGCTCTGTCGCCGACAATGAGAATGTTCGGCACGGCTGTCAACCGCGAATTCGGAGATGTAGAGGAATCGGGTATATTTCTCGTGATCGACGAGATATTCGACGACAAAAAGGAACGCCACATGAAACTCTGATTTCATGTGGCGTCTTGCTTTCATACGCTCCTGTCACATCACCAGGGAGCGCGGTCGATGCGGTCGTAGACATAAGTCTGCACGCGGCCGCCCGCCGTCTGCCACTGCATCCAGAGCGTGTTATTGCCGTGGGTAAACCAGTAGCTCGTCGTAAGCGGACTGCTGTACTGATACTGTATGTTGATCTGATAGTTCGACGCTCCGCTGTTCGACTGCTGGCTCCAGTAGCGCAGTTGTTCGCGCTCGCGATATCCGTTGTCGAGATAATAGTAATATCCGTAGCCGTCGCCCGAGAAATACATGTAGTTAGCGTCGGCAGCGGAGACCGGGTCGCTGTTATACTGCACCAGCGCCCAGTAGCCCGCAAGGCGCGGATCATTGTAGTTGTAGCCGTAAGGGGGAGTGCCCCACCAGTCGTCGTCCGACACGATGCAGCCCGTCAGAGTCACCAGCGACACCAGAGCCGTGACGGCCAAGCCTGTTATTCCGAGTAATTTTCCTTTCATAGCAATATGAATTAATGACACATCTATTATATATATAACGTCCAGCCGGAGGATAGGTTGCGGCGCCCTCCCGGTCCGAGGTTCAGAATTCCGTAAACGTCAGCGGAAGAAGCGACGAAACCGACGGAAGCACATAGACGCACCTGCGGCCATACAGAAGCACCTCTATCCGACCGAACCTCGCCTCATATTCGGCAAGCGCCTGGCGGCACGCTCCGCACGGACTTATCGGATTGTCCTGAAACTCCCCGTCTGTCCAGGCAGCCACGGCGATCTTTTTCATCGGCATCCCCGGATAAAGGGCCGACGCCTGATAGCAGGCCGTGCGCTCGGCGCATGTGCCCGACGGATAGGCCGCATTCTCCTGATTCGAACCTCGCACTATCGTGCCGTCTTCCATGCGGATGGCAGCACCTACATGAAACTTCGAGTAGGGAGCATAGCTCGTGCGCGTCATCTCGCGCGCGGCATCCACAAGTTCACGGTCCTCTTCCGGAAGCTCGTCGTACGCGTATACTTTTATGTCGGTCTCAAGTTTTTTTATCTCCATTGCATTCCCTTTTAAAAATTTTACCTAACTTTGAACAGGAAAGCCCTCCGGACTCCCCGGCCTGAAAGGTCACGGACACACCCGCGCTCTCCTGCATTTTTAGACCCCTCACCCTGTCATGCGTTTATTCACACTCATTCTTTCCATATCTTTTCTCCCTCTCTCCATACTGGCCGACGCCTATCAGGACTATATCGACCGCTATGCACCGATGGCCGTCGAGCAGCAGCTCGCACACGGCATCCCGGCATCGATCACCCTGGCGCAGGGGCTTCTCGAATCTGCCGCCGGACGCTCCACTCTCGCCACCCGGGGCAACAACCACTTCGGCATAAAATGCCATAAAGACTGGGCCGGCGACACCATGCTCCGCTCCGACGACGCGCCCGACGAATGTTTCCGCGCCTACAGTTCGGCGGCCGAATCTTTCGACGACCACTCGCGGTTTCTGCTCCGCAAGCGATATGCGCCTCTGTTCGAACTTGATCCTGCCGACTATCAGGGCTGGGCGGTCACGCTGCGGAAATGCGGATATGCCACCGACCCCAACTACGCCTCGCGTCTGATCACGATAATAGAGCGTTACGCGCTCTATCTGTTCGACACTGAAGCGGGAAGACTCGCCGAGGAGAACGCCGATTTCATCCGGTCCTCGCTGCTCTCGACCCACAAGGTGCGCCGAAGCCGCGGACTCCACTACGTGATCGCACTTCCGGGCGACGACTATGCCGCCATAGCCCGCGAGTTCGGGATCGACAAAAAGAAACTCCTCAAATACAATGACTCTCGCCGCGACGGAGCCATTAAGGAGTGGGAAGAGGTATATCTCGAACCAAAACTCGACACTGCTCCCGAAGGTCAGGACTCGGCCACTATCGGCGAGGGGGAGTCGATCCATTCTGTCGCGCAGCGCTTCGGCATGACCGTGGCTGCCGTGCGCCAGCTCAATCCCGATGCCAAAGACAAGCCGGGGGTCAGGCTCCGGCTGCGGTAGGCCTGCTCCCGCGCTTCTCCTCACAGAGCACATAACCGGCCGAGAAGAGTCCGAGCACCACAAGCCACGCGGCCTGAAAGCTCCACATCACCATGGCGAAGGCTGCCCCCTCGGTGTTGCCGATGCCATAGAGCGACAGCGCGAACATCACGGCGAGATTCCATGGACCCAGTCCGCCGTTGCTCGGTATCGCCATCGAGAATGACCCGAACACGAAGACCACAAGGCCCGGGATCAGCCCCCATGCGCTTCCCGCCTCATGCACGAGCGCGCGTGTGAAAGGAAACGCCTGGAACATGACATAGGTCTCCATGTAGTAACATAGCCATATCCCCAGCGTCAGCACCACATACATGCCTCGCCCTTTCATCGTGAAAAGCACCTTGAACCCCTGCCATATCTTCCCGAGACTCACGTCCATGCGGTCAACCCAGCGGTAACGCCGCAGGTAATGGCAGACATACCAAAACGCTCCGGCCACCACCGCTATTCCTATCCACAGAAACATATCGTCGGCCACATTAATGATGTCGCGGCCTACCTGATAATGACGCACAAACGACATAAGCGCCGGGTGCGCCACGACGAGCGCCAGCAGCGTAAGCGCCACCACAACCACGGCGTCAGAGCCCCGGTCGCCGAAATCAGTGCCGACCACAGTCGAGAGAGGCACTTTCTCCGTGCGGCTTATATAGACACATCGCCACACCTCGCCGAGACGGGGAAACACAAGGTTGAGCGCATACGCCCCGAAGATCGATACACTCTCTTTGGTGACGGTCATGCGCGGAACTCCGGCGGCACGAAGCTGTATGCCCCACCTCACTCCCCGCACCATGTGCGAAAGTGTGGTGATGACCATCATCACCGCAACCCACACGAAATCACATTCCCCGCGCGCCACGCTGATGATGTCGCGGAACCGCACCTTGTGGAACAGCCATATCACGAGTCCGGCCGATATCGCAACCGGAACGGCATAATCGAGCACCTTGACCGCCCGTGTGGTCATCTTCTTCCAGTCCATAACCTTGTTTTAACACTATAACCTGACCTGTCCCCATGTGGTTCAATTGTACTTATACTGTATCTTACGTATTTTTAAGAGCCGTATTCCATATATTTCTCAAAATTTATTTATCTTTGCACACATGAAACTCAAAGAGATATATAATCCAAAACATGTATACGACGGCTTTTTCGAGACATATTTCATCAGGCCGTTCTTCCACCACTATGCCGATTTCCGTTCGCCCGAATCGGCAGCTTCATGCCTGAGGTCTTTTCTGGCATGGATCATGGTCTCTCTCGGAATCGCCGGCATCATGATGGGGCAGGTAGGACTGCTCGGGCCCGAGACCGGATTCACCGCCCTTATTGTAGTAGCTGTCGCATGGGGAGCATTCTCGCTGCTTCCCCTCATAGCCCTTGTGGCAAGAACAGCCAACGGTGCTCCTGAAAAACCGTTGCACCCCAGAATGCTCGGCGTCGACACCCTGCTCGGCATAAGCTGCCTGCTCTTCTTTCTTCTCGGCCTTCTGATGATGACCACCACTCTTCATTCGGGAATTCTCGACCCCAATGCCGGAATGACCGACGAACCCGACACCGCTGTCATAGAGGAGCAATATATAAAGGAGGAACCCATTTTCACTTATCAGGACGAGACTCCGGCTATACAGGAAGAGACCCCCGACACACTGGGCGACATGACGGAACCTGACCTCGTCACTCAGGAAGAAAGTTTCGATCCTTCCATCACTCCAGCCGAAGAAATGCCTGACGAACCGACCTCCGACTCTATTTAATATGTTCTAAATCACTCTGCTCATATATACGGCCTCAAGCAACTATATTCAAGCTCCCTTTCCGGAAAAAAGTAAGGAAAGGGAGCTTCTTTTATATCGACATAATGCTTTTTCACTTACTATACGAAAACAGTCATATACTAATTTTACGCTTGCTTTACAATAAATTTTATGCAATTGCTAAATATTTTTTTAAAATATTTTGACAAAAAGTTTGGTAATTAGAAAATTTTATTTACTTTTGCAAGCGTAAAGAAATCAAAGACTAAAAATTTGATTCATCGCATTAAGTATACCGCGGAGGCGCCACTTGATTTAATGACATTTTATGATGCCATATATATATCATATCTGCCTGCGGTGACTTATGAAATTGATTTTTGTCAGTAATAATAATTATGTTGTTGTTGATTGAATTGTGGACGAAGACAATTAGAATTGGATTGATTAGTAATTTTGACAGAATGAGTTAATAATAATGCGGATATGACAGAAAAGTCATGATGGATTCAAAAAGATTGTTTTATTCTACGGGAATATGACGATTTGATTCAACCTAATTTTAATTAAGAGGGAAGCCGATCGAAGAGATTAGCTTCCCTCAACTATATTATGTCACCTAATCATTGCATATCAATATATTAGAATACAGAAAAAGCAAAGATAGACAGTATTGCAAATTTCTTTTATGCTTTAAAATTATGTTGTACAACATAATTTTCACAATTTTTTACAACTTTTTCCTTAGTTCCGCGTTTAGCTATGTGAAGTTAGTTCTAAGTTTAACTATGTCCGTCATGGACAGACCGGAAGATTCCACAATTCAAACAGCCGTGCAAGGAGCGGCATTTCCGGAAAATTTGAACAACGTTATTTTGAATATGAAACACCTTATCAAAAAAGTGGTTCTGGCATATTTCGAGAATTGTGCCCAGGTTTACGCCACGACGAAGTGAAACTTCGCTACAAAAGAAACCAGGCTGTTCCTTCCCGGGACAGCCTTTCTTTATATCTGCATTTCAAACCCTCTTTACAACTCAACCCGCTGCTGTGCTCCCCTGCTTTTCTCCTCCCAGACCGCTGCTACCGTCTCCACACCCACCCGAAATCTGTCGATAAATTGTAGATAAACCCCGGTTTTCCTGTCGAAAACCCTGTAGGAAACTCATAGATAACTTATCGGCTGATCGCTTTGAATTCTGCTCAACTTGCTTATAGAAAGCCGTTTTCAATATTACAAATCTTTACGGAGATTTCTGTCTGAAGGTTTTTATACCTGTTTTCGACAGCATCAAGCCTGTTTTTCTACAGTTTTCTACAGCTATCTGCAGGGAATTTATTAACTTTGCAGTTATCTACAGGATGTAGACAATCTCCGCATCCGCCTGATTCTCAATATTGGCGTTTTCTGCACCCTGTAGATAACCGCGCCCCGGAATTCAATAACTCACAATTCCAAATTTTAAGCGGAAAAGTTATTGCGGGTTATCAACAGCGTTTATTGTTGTTGATTGTTTTTTATTTAATTTTTAATTTATTTAATTTTATAATAAAGATATAATGAAGCCTCAGGATTCTGCGCTCCGCGAAGAGATCGCACAGTTGAAGAAGGAGAAGAACGCTCTGATCATGGCCCACTACTACCAGCGTGACGAGATTCAGGAAATAGCGGATTTCATCGGCGACTCGCTCGCTCTGGCCCGTAAGGCGGCCGAGACCGATGCCGACATAATAGTGATGTGCGGAGTGCATTTCATGGGTGAGACGGCCAAGATACTGTGTCCTGACAAGAAGGTGCTCGTACCCGACATGGAGGCCGGATGCTCTCTGGCCGACAGTTGCGACCCCGAAGAGTTCGCAAGGTTTGTCAAGGAGCATCCCGGATATACGGTGATAAGCTATGTCAACACTTCGGCTGCCGTGAAGGCCCACACCGACATTGTGGTCACTTCAGGTAACGCCCGAAAGATCGTGGAGTCGCTTCCCGCCGACGAGAAGATCATATTCGGCCCCGACCGCAATCTGGGCGGTTATATCAATTCCGTGTGCGGCCGCGACATGCTTCTGTGGCCCGGCGCTTGCCATGTGCATGATCGTTTCTCCATTCAGAAGATACAGCAGATGAAAGAGGAGCATCCGGGGGCGAAGATTCTTGTGCATCCCGAATGCCGTCGCCCTCTCCAGCTTATAGCCGATAAGGTGGGATCGACTGCAGCTCTGCTTGATTTCGCACGCACTGATAATGCGTCGGAATACATAGTGGTGACTGAAAGCGGCATACTCTTCGAGATGCGTCGCGCATGTCCGGAGAAGACATTTCTCGCGGCTCCGGCCGAAGACTCGGAGTGCCAGTGCAACGAGTGCGACTACATGAAGCTCAACACACTCGAAAAGGTGGCTCGCGCGCTGCGCGACGAGCAGCCCGAGATACTGGTTGACGCGGAGATCGCCCGGCGTGCTCTGCGGCCCATAGAACGCATGCTCGAACTTTCAAAATAACAGAGGTGCCTCTTAAAAAGAATATAGTCGAGCTTACGCGATGCAGTGTGGCCGACTACAGGGCCATGCGAAAGCTCCCGCTGCGTGTGCTTGCCGACAACGTGCGGTCCATGCATAACATAGGCTCTCTTTTCCGCACGTCCGACGCCTTCCGTGTCGAAGAGATCATTCTTGCAGGAATCTCGGGCTGTCCTCCGCATCCGGAGATAGCCAAGACCGCCCTCGGAGCCGAGGAGTCTGTGTCATGGAGGCATGTGGATGACGCGGTGGAGGAAGCCGGCAGACTCTGTGAAGAGGGATGGACGCTCTGCGTGCTCGAACAGGCGCACGACAGTGTTCCGCTGCAGGATTACGTACCTGCGGCGGAAGAGAAGAAGCTCGTTCTCGTAGTGGGCAATGAAGTCAACGGCGTCGACCAGCGCATCGTCGACATGGCCGACCGGGTGCTCGAGATCCCGCAGGAGGGAACCAAGCACTCGCTCAATGTGGCCGCTTCGGCAGCCATAGCCATGTTTCATCTTTACACAGTCCTCAGAGGTCGCTGAGGCCTGAGGGCATATGACGCGGATGCCGTCGCGTCAATGGGCGTCAAGCCAGTTTGTGGCCACGCCCGACGAGGCGGTGAGGGTCACGTCGCCCTGCCATGCGCCTTCCATCTGGCGTGTCACGAGTTCCTGCATGACGGCGGTCTCATCTTCGGGCACATTGAAGTTGAGTTCGTCGTGCACCTGCATGATCATTTTGGAGCGCAGTCCGCGTTCTTTCATCTCATTGTGTATACGCACCATCGCCACCTTTATGATGTCGGCGGCCGTGCCCTGTATCGGCGCGTTGACGGCATTGCGTTCGGCATATCCGCGCACCACAGGGTTGCGGCTGTTGATGTCGGGAAGCATACGTTTCCTTCCCATGCGGGTCTCCACATATCCCGTCTCGCGGGCTTTCTCCACACTGTCCGACATATACTTCCTGATTGTAGGGAAAGTGAGGAAATAGTTGTCAATTATCTCCTTAGCCTCGGCACGCGGAATGTTGAGACGCGTCGATAGTCCGAAGGCCGAAATTCCGTATATGATTCCGAAATTGGCCGTCTTGGCGTGACGGCGGTCGTTGGCCGTCACTTCATCGGGATTCTTGTGGTAGATTTTGGCTGCCGTTATGGCATGTATGTCTTTGCCGTGACGGAAGGCGTCGAGCATTATCTCGTCGTGGCTGAAGTCGGCGAGCAGTCGCAGCTCGATCTGCGAATAGTCGGCGGAAAGGAACACGCAGCCTGGATCGGCGATGAAGGCACGTCTTATCTCGCGCCCCTCGTCGTCGCGGACAGGTATGTTCTGAAGGTTGGGGGCCGACGAAGAGAGACGCCCTGTGGCGGTGACTGTCTGGTTGTAGTTGGTGTGTACGCGCCCCGTCTCCGGATTGATGGCGGCGGGAAGAGCGGTTATGTATGTGCTGAGCAGCTTCTTGAGCGCGCGGTATTCTATGATTTTCCCGGCTATGGGATGGAGCGGTATCAGCTTTTCGAGCACATCCTCGCTCGTGCTGTACTGGCCGGTCTTGGTTTTCTTTGCTTTGGGATCCAGACCGAGACGGTCGAAAAGTATCTCTCCCACCTTGGCCGGTGAGCCGACGTTGAATTCTTCGCCGGCGAGTTCATGTATCTCTTTTTCAAGTGCTGCGATGCGGCCGTTCATGTCGGTCTCGGCCTCTTTAAGGGCGGCGGTGTCGATCCTTACTCCGGTGATTTCCATCTCGGCGAGAACGCTCACGAGCGGCATCTCCACATCGCGCAGGAGAGCCTCCATACCGTTGCTGACAACAGCCTCGCGCAGCGGCGCGGCAAGACGCAGGGTGACGTCGGCAAGCTCGCATGCCTGCATCGCGATTCTTATTCTTTCCTCTTCATTTTCCGGCTTCTTTCCGGCGTTCTTGCGTGATGAAGCGGGAGCGGGCGCGACATCATGTCCGAGATAGAGAGAGGAGAGTGAGTCGATGCCGTGACGCATCTCCGGCTGTATCACATAGTGTGCCAGCGAGACGTCGAAGAAGTTTGCGAGAGCGGGAGCGTTGTCAGTGCGCCGGCGACTTGCCGTCACATAGTCGCGCTTGGCGTTTGCCGTGACTTTCTCTATGTCGCCGCGTGCCATCAGATCGATCACTGCGGCTGTGCCCTCCTCGAACGAGGCCGGTATGAAGAATGCCTTCCCCTCCGCCGGTGCGATTGCCGCGCCGGTCCATACGCTCATCATGTCGTTCTCCCCCTCGGCCGCAATGTGGAGGCCGCAGTGGTTGGCATCCGCAAGCATCCGCTTCATTTCTTCAAGCGTCTCGCGATTGTCGGCTATTCTGTAGTCTGCTCCCGACATGTCTGTCTTCACTGTCGCCGGAGCGGCCGGCTCGGCCTTATCACCGGATGGCTGACCGAAATCAGCATCGTCGAAAAGCGACGGAGCACCTGCCGGACCGATAGTTTTCTCTCCTGTGCCGGCTTCACTGTCGAGACGCCGGGCCACACGGTCGGCGAGAGTCTTGAACTCAAGTTCGCGGAATATGGCAAACAGCTTGTCTCGGTCGGCTGGACGGCGCACGAGATCGTCGGGTACCACTCCGACAGGCACATCGGTGCATATGGTGGCGAGATATTTTGAGAACTTTATCTGTTCGGCGTTATCCTCCACTTTTTTACGGAGCGCACCCTTGAGCTGACCGGTGTTGTCTATCAGATTTTCCACAGACCCGAATTCCGAGATGAGTTTGACAGCGGTCTTCTCCCCCACTCCGGGACAACCGGGAATATTGTCGATCTTGTCGCCCATAAGTGCGAGCAGGTCGATCACCTGCGACGGGCGTTCAAGTCCGTAGCGTGTGCAGACCTCCTCCTCTCCGCGAATCTCGAAGTCCTGGCCGCGGTAGGCGGGTTTGTATTGCAGCACGTTGGCGCTGACAAGCTGTCCGTAATCTTTGTCGGGGGTCATCATGTAGGTGGTGAATCCCTCTTTCTCTGCCATCCGGGCAAGAGTGCCGATCACGTCGTCGGCCTCATATCCGGCCACTTCTACCACGGGGATGCTGTATGCCTTTATTATTTCCTTTATGAAGGGTATCGAAAGCTTTATGTCTTCCGGAGTCTCGGAACGTTCGGCCTTGTATCCTTCGTAAGCCTCGTTGCGGAACGTCGGGCCCGGCGGATCAAAACATACCGCCACATGCGATGGATTCTCCTTGCGCAGAAGTTCCTCAAGTGTATTGACAAATCCGAATATGGCCGATGTGTTGAATCCGGCCTGTGTGATGCGCGGCATTTTTATAAGTGCGTAATATGCTCTGAATATCAGTGCATACGCATCGAGTAAAAAAAGCTTCTTCATATACTTATAACGCCGTAATGCCTGAGTGCGTATAAAATAATAAAAAGGAGACCCCGTAAAAGGGATCTCCTTGATGATGTCGTATGTTTCTGTCAGTCTGACTAAGTCAGAGCATAGAGAGATTGTAGCCTGCAAACTCAAGGTCGCTCTGTGCGCGCTGCAGAAGGTTCTTGTCAAGCTTGACAGCCTGACGGAGATTGTTGATCACCATGTTCTGGTTGTTGGTGCGTGCGCCTAGCACAGCCGACAGGTAGTATGTGGTTGCGTCGGGGGTCTTGATGGCGCCGAGTATGTCGCGTGCCTCGGTGTAATTCTTGTTGAGAATCTGGGCGAGAGCGGCGTTGTTAGTCTTCTGGTCGCCAAATGTGCGGATAGCTTTCTGAAGGTCTCCCTGCGCGAGGTAGTACACGCCCATCGCGTCGGCTGTCTCAGGAACTCCGGCTGCCGCGCCGAACTGCTCGTTGGCTTTCTTGTAGTCATGATTGAGCATCGAGATCAGACCGAGGTTCATCTCAGGCTCCTTGGCAGTGGGGTTCAGACGGTGTGCATGCTCGAAATTGGCCTGTGCGCCCTCATAGTCACCGGCTATATACTGTGTCATGCCGAGGTTGTTGAATGTGCGGTAATCTTTGGAATTGAGTTCAGCCGCAGTGTTGTAGACCTCCATCTTCTTGAGATTGTCGTCTGTGAGGGTGGCGATATACAGTATCTCCTCTTCTGTAAGCTGCTTGGGATCCTTGTTGAAGAGATCCACAAGTTCCTGGTCGCTCTTGCCAAGAGTGTTGATGGTAGCCATCACGCGCGAATAGCGGAGCTGGGGAAGGATCTGGTCGGCAAGTTCGTTGAAGACAGACGAAAGGTTGCGGATCTCGCGCTCGCGGTCCACGGGATCGGGATAGAGCTTGAGTACGCTGATGATAAGGTCTTTGTCCTGGATGTTGCTCTTCTCCACAAGTTTCTCGAAACCTTCCCAGTCTTCGGGAGTGAACGAAGCTGTCAACTCGCCGAACTCGGTGATCTTGTCTTTCTTGAGCTGGCTTTCCATCAGCTTGGTGGTGTTGGCCTCGCGCTTCTCGGCAAGAGCGGTGTTGAACTCAAGCGATCCTTCGGGCGATGCGTAAGAATTGATGGTTATGCCGGCTATCTCCTGGTTGGCCGCGCTGTTGGCCTCCATCAGCTTCTTGTTGAGGTCGATATAATCAGCCTTGTCTGTCTGGTTGGCGCGGATGTTGGCCTGATTGATAAGGAAGTGGATGTCGGCGCTGTATTTTTCGGTTATGACTTTCTGGAAGTTGTCTTTAGCCACGGCCGGACGCACTGTCTTGGCCGATGCAAGAGTGGAGGTGGCCACCACGCCTTCACCCACTTTCACGCGGGGAAGAGTGTAGATCTTGCCGTTCTGGTCAACCGAGAAATCAAGGAAAAGATCACTTTTGGCCATTTCAGGAAGATACTGGAGCGAGAAAGGTATGCTCACCATTCCGCCGTTGGAGTAGTTGACCACCTGGCCGTTGGCGCGCACATCCTCGCCCTGGAAGATGACAGGCTGTGCAGAAACCTCGCCTGTAGTGCCGAAGCCGGTCGACCACTGGATCACGGGAGTTGCGGTGACCTTGGCGTTCTTCACCATGAATTTGGGAGGAAGATTGCCCTTGACCGTACCGGGCACCATCTCGCCCACAGTCTCAAGCGGAGTGGGAGTGGTAGAGAAATAATCACTCTTGAACTGGCCGAGCTTCTTCGAGCAGCCCGTCATGCCGAGCACGACGGCACCAAGAGCCAGATACATAATTTTGCTGTTCATGACATTATGTTTTTATAACTAAGTTCACGCGGTTGTTCTTACGGACATCAGCGACACATGGCGCATTAATCCGTAAAAGTATGTTCAGACACAAGCCTCATCATAATCATAATAAGGCAAGATATAATAAAGCAAGCGATCTAAACAACTCCCAAAGATAGTAAAAAAGTGATAGATAGTGAAGAACACACCTTAAAAAAGCGTTAAAAACGCGAAAAATACACGTTCAAGTCAAAAAAAACACCGAAATATTTGGAAAACTCAAAATATCGCATTAACTTTGCACTCGCAAACGGAAGGACACCAACGCCTCCGCACGCAATGACTCCGTGGCTCAGTTGGTAGAGCAAATGACTCTTAATCATTGGGTCGTGGGTTCGAGCCCCACCGGGGTCACAATCAAAAATGGCAAAACGCCGCAAAGCACTGAAATCACTTGATTTTCAGTGCTTTTTCTTTTTGCCAAAATTTCAGAATGGCGCAGAATACAGAGGTGGTGAGTGAGTCATTAGTGAGTACTCACGTTTGTGAGTTATCCGTCCCATAGGCAAATGCGAGAAGCCTGATAGTTGGATAAGCAAGATACAGTCCTCACGCTTTTGTCGTTTGATAACTTAGCCGTTCCGTAGAGGATTGGGGAACACGCAATTAATATGAAAGCAAAAAGGCTTCTATCATTCGCCTTTGCAATCCTCATGCTTGCCGGAACAGCAACCGCCCAAATCAACAAAGGGTACAAAGGCATGGTGAACGCAGGGTGGATTCTTCTCTCGGAGGATGTCAGTTTTGAGGCTCTGACAATCCACGGCTACCAATTCAATCCGCATCTGTTTGTCGGAGGCGGTGCCGGAATCAACTATTATTCTTCGGGATCTTACGATGCCGGATACATCCCCATTTTCGCAGACATTCGCGGTTATCTACTAAAAGTACGGATTTCCCCATATGGCGAAGCCAAGATAGGCGGGCAACTCACATTCAACGGAAACGGAACATCTGGCTTATACTTCGCTCCTGAAATCGGTTGCTCATTTGCCACATCCAAGAGATTTGCCATAGATGTGGCTGTCGAATATATACTGCATCGTGACCAGGACATTGCGCCGATAGCGTCTGGTCGCACTTGCAACATAGACACCGGAGGTCTGTGTTTTAAACTCGGAATAGAGTTTTAACTCCATATAATCAACCCTTTAACAACAATCAACAAGATGAAGAAAATCAAACTTCTCACGCTTGCGCTCTTTGCAATGCTTGCGTGTGTCAGCTTCGCTTCTTGTAGCGATGATGACAAGGACGAACCCCAAACTGTCAATGACCTAATTGGCTCGGTTTGGGAAGCGGTAAATCCGCACACGGGCTATCCTACCAAGGTGGAGGTAAAAGATGCCTCAAAGTGTGTTGTAACGGTCTATGAGCCTAATTCAACCACAATCTACCAACGTGGCGAATGCACCTATACTTACGATTCCAGGACGGGTGCGTTCAGCGTAAGATTCGATGATTACAATGTCACCGGATTCATCAAAGGAGATACAATGACATTGACCGACAACCGATATGGTACATTTGATTTGAAAAGAGTCAAATAGAAATTCCCTCGCTCATCCAATACAGCACCATTGCACTTTCGCATCGGTGCTGTTTTTTTGTACATTTTTCAGAAATAATCCATTTCATAGGACAGATCCAGAAAAAGTACGTTTGAAATTGAATGATTCTTGCTTTGATAAAGCCTCTATGTCAGAGATTTTCGCTAATTTTGCGTTAAGCCTTAGCATTCAGCATACTGTTAATGAAGTATGGGGCATAAGGCGAAACCTTATAGCGACTTTTTGAATGGCGCAGTTAATACCATCAATTGAAACGATTCTCCGTTTTAAAGTTAAGCCTACAGACGGAGAATTGACATTACTACGCCATTTAGAAAAAACTTTAGATGACAGCTATGAAGTTTTCTTTAATCCTTATTTAAATGGTGACCGCCCCGATATTATAATTCTCCGTAAAGGACACGGGGTTCTAATTATTGAAGTTAAAGATTGGATTTTATCTCATCACTATATCGACGAGCGGAAGAAGTGGCATTTTGTAAACCCACATAACAACGAAGATTCTGTAGAAAAATCGCCGATAGACCAAGTCCTTAAATACAAGGAAAATCTATTTGATTTACATATAGACTCTTTATTAAATCTTAAAATTCAAAACATCAAGAATTTCAATATCGTAGGATGTGCCGTTTACTTTCACAAAGCCGATGCTACGGAAATTGAGGAACTCATGATTATTCCTTTCAAGGGGGATAAAAGATATTTGGATTTTCTGAATTACAATATTGGATTAATTGGTTGCGATTCGTTACAAAATGGTGGACTAAATAATGTGCTTGCGAAATTCCACATAAATGCTAATTGGCAATCACTTTATTTTACGGAAGAACTTTATAATAATTTTAAAAGAATCCTTACTCCCACTGTCCACATGATGACAGATGGGCAAACCATTGTCTACGACAATCGCCAAACAGAAGTGATTACTCGACAAGTTAAACAGATGAGAGTAAAAGGAGTGTTTGGTTCAGGAAAAACCACAGTCCTCGTGGCAAGAGCTGTGCAAGCATACCTCCGGCTAAAAAAGGATAACCCCAATCCTAAAATCTTAATACTTACCTATAACCTAACTCTACGGAATTTTATTCATGATAAGTTGATGCAAGTTCAGCAGGAATTTATCATTCAAGACTTTATAATAATCAATTATCATCAATTCATAAATGCCGAATTAAACAACATGGGCATTGACATAAAAGTTCCACAAAGCATTAAAGGGGGCGAGATATCCGCATACCTTGATGCAAGCTATTATTCAAACGAACATTTATTTGAGCATTATAAGGATAGAATTGTGCCATACGATACCATTTTAATTGATGAGATTCAAGATTATAAGCGAAGTTGGATGAATATCATAAAAAATTCATTTTTAGCTGAGGGTGGAGAATATATGCTTTTTGGCGATGTGAAACAAAACATATATGGGAATCCGATTGCTAATAAAGATGTCGTTACTAATATCCCTGTTCGTCCAACAGAATTAAAGAAATGCTATCGTTCAGATTCCAAAATTAGAGATTTGACAATAGCTTTTCAACGTGCGCTGTTCAATGAGAAATACGACATTGATGATTTTTCAGAGCAAAATGGAATAGGATTGTTTGATTCATTTGAGAAAGAAGGATATGTCAACTATATCTATCTTTCAAATGCACAAATAGTTTCTACACTTTATACAATAGTTCATGAAAACATCTTAAATAGGATTAATAATGTTTCTCCTAACGATATAACGATATTAGGATATACAACGCCTTTATTACGGGAATTTGACCATTATTATAGATTGCTTTCAAGAGAGAAAACAAAAACTATGTTTGAAACTCCTGAAATCATGTACCGTAATCAATTGAACTTTATTAGTGAAAGAGATAACCCATGGTTTGGTAACATTTTTAAACACTTGGTTAAAATACATTTCCCTAACAATACAAATTTAAATGATTGGCAAATATCTAAACTCAAATCTTATATCGCATTATTATTAGCCACATCTGAAATTTATAAGAAATATCCTGAACGGCTAAATGAGATATTACGAGAGACCTGCAACAAATGCAAAATATCAAAAGATGCTTTTGAAGCATGGTTGGAACATTATGCAGATTCAATATCTGCCTTTAGGATATTAGTCAATAATGCGGATTACGAATTTATTCGCAAAAATAAAAAAATGAATTTTTGGATGAATTGTGGGATGGTCAAGGTTTCTACCATTCATTCTTTTAAAGGATGGGAAAGCCAAGCAATATTTCTAATTGTAGAAAACAACACATCCAAAGAAGAATTTAATGAATTGCTTTACACTGGGATAACACGAGCAAGAGAGAATCTTGTGGTAATCAATTTCGGAAACACAGCATATCATAAAATACTAAAACCTTTATTTGATAAAGTGCATAATACCTGATTTTGACAAACGTACCATTTTTATGATTTTCTTGTTTTATAGGGTGGAATCAGAAAAAGTACATGATTCTTAAATGTCCGAATCAGCAAAGGATTGACAACGTTTTTATGGTTGGAGCGTTTATATGTCAGAAAGAATTGCTATCTTTGCACTTGTAACACAATGGACTATGAAGTTGATTGAACTGAATCTGCAACGAATCATTGACCTTTGCCGGAAGCACAAGGTCAAGACTTTGGCTGTCTTTGGCTCTATCCTCACCGATAGATTCAACGACCAAAGCGATGTAGACTTGCTTGTCAATTTCGACACCACTGACCATGAGAAGTGGGATTACGTTACAAACTACTTCGATTTTCAGGAAGCCTTAGAAAAAATCTTTGGAAGAAAGGTGGATTTGGTGGTAGAGAAAGGTTTGAAGAACAAATACTTCATTGCCAATGTCAACCGTACAAAACAGATGATTTATGGCTGATGAATATATATTGAAACATCTTCAAGATGTGCTGGATGCTATCAATGAGATGCAAAGTTGTTTCGTTGACTTTCCCAACAGATTTGATTTGTTTGAACAAGACCTTATGCGAAGATGTGTTGTGGAGCGCAAGACAGAAATAATGGGTGAAGCAATCAACCGCATAAAGAAGAAAGACCCTACTTTTGAGATTCCAAACGCTAAGGAAGTTATTAATACACGCAACCGAATAATACATGGTTATGATAGCGTGGAAACTGAATTTCTGTGGGGATTGGTAGTACGCCATATTCCTGAACTTAAAAAGGACATTGAGCGAATCATTGCTGAATATGAAGAACAATACAATCGTGAAAACAGTACAGATTCCGATTGTAAGTAACCTATCCTATACAGCACACTATATCGAATTGAGAGAACTAAACATTTATTAACAATTACAGTGTGCGTAAACCGAGGTGTAAACCGCACGGCGAGAACATTAAAATACGAGTGAAACCAATAACTCGACTGATTTATAAAGTGCCATAGCTCAGTTGGTTGCCTCCAAAAGTGAGCGAAGCGAACTTTCGGAGGCCGAAGAAGAGCAAAGGACTGAAAATCCTTGTGTCCCCGGTTCGATTCCTGGTGGCACCACTTCTAAAAGATTGAAAATCAGAGAGTTAAGTCGAAAACTTAGCTCTCTTTTTCTTTCCCTACATACCCTGCGACAGCCTTACGGAAGCTGACGGTTAAACCGAGAGTTAAACCAAGTAAACCGTATGAATGTTACAGCTAACATCGTGTGTTACAAGTCTAAAACACTTGCTAATGGCGAACATCCTCTAATGATTCGCGTGTGCAAAGACGGAAAAAAGAAGTATAAAAGTTTAGGTGTGTCAGTCCACCCTAAATATTGGAACTTTGAGAAAAACACGCTAAAATCTAATTGTCCTAATTTTGAGTATCTTAACAAACTCATTGCAGACAGAATAAGTGAGCTTTCCGCAGAGATAGTTAAACTAAAATCCGAGCGTAAGGAGTTTACTGCAAGCACGTTAGTGGAGAATAAGACAAAACGAGTTAAACCAAAAACCGTGCATGAACTATTCTGTGAGCAAATCCAAAGGCTTACAGATGAGGGCAGACGTGGCTATATGCTTTCTGTGAAGCAAGTCTATAACTCGCTTCTATCTTTCAATAAACATCTTGACATCTGTTTTTCAGATATAGATATTTCATTTCTACGCAGATACGAAACATGGCTACGAAAGCAAGGATTAGCAGAAAATACAATCGGAATAAGATTCAGAACTTTACGAGCAATCTACAATATAGCCATAGAGGAAAATATTACAGATTCTGAAAATTATCCTTTTAAGAAATATAAGGTGGCTAAATTACATGAGGAAACGGCGAAACGCTCTCTTACAAAAGAGGACATAGACCGTATTCTCGCCTATAAATCCACCAATCGCTATATGAGATTCCCGATTGATATTTTCGCTTTTACATACTATTGTGGCGGTATCAACTTCATAGATATAGCCAACCTCACCTCTGCAAACATCATAGAAGGTAAGTTAGTCTATAAGCGACATAAGACAAGCAAGCTAATAAAAATTCCCCTGCAACCCCAAGCAATAGAACTTATAAAGAAGTATCATCGCAAAGATAGTCCGTATCTGTTCCCAATTCTATCAGACTTCCACGAAACGGAAATACAGAAATCCAATCGTATTCATAAGGTCATAGCCAAAGTAAATAAGCGGCTCAAAGAGATAGGCGAGGATTTAGGCTTACCTCTAACCTTAACGACTTACGTTGCACGGCACAGTCAGGCAACTGTGATGAAACGAGCAGGGGTATCAACAGCCGTTATCCGTGAAATCATGGGGCATAGCTCTGAACGAGTAACCCAAATATACCTTGATAGCTTCGATAATGAGCAGATAGATAACGCCATGAAAAACTTGCTCTAACACATTATCTCTATAATTACAGAATCCGCTTATTCACAGATAGGCGGATTTTTCGTAATTTTACAATCCTAAAACTCAGCAATATGGATAAACCAATAGACTGCGACAACAAGCAACATTTCAAATATATCTATTCCATTATTCGTGGAAAAGGAGAACCCCTCCGGCTATCAGACGGAACTATTCTGTTTCCAAGCATGATTAACGCTGACCCTCAACGAGCAATAGAAACATTTGAAATCAGATATAATAACAACGAGTTACCTACAAGCTACACATACGAAAAATACATTAACGACAAAAATCTACAAACGGTTATTCATGGTCTTAAACTTGAAGCAGACGCATTTTGGCTTCTAATAATGTTCTGTTTCGATTATGCCTTAGACCGTTGCGAGGGATTGAAGTTTGGAGATAATGCTAAAGACCTCATAGATAAGTTTATCCAAGTTGCAGATTCTATCAAAGAATCCGATTCTGATAAAATCCAACTTACGCTAAAATCAGACAAATCAAAAATTACTCTTACAAGTGGAAAAGCATTAGCCACAATCCTACAATGGATAAGGCAATGTTACGATGAAGTACAAGACAAATCAAGTCTATCAGTATTTGACAAGTCAGACGTAAAGCAGTTATTTCTGCGTAATGAAGAATCTGATTCAGTATTGATATGGTATTTCGCTACCCTTATGCGGTACTTTTTTGAACTGAATCCCTATTATAAGGGGGAATCGAAAAAATGTGACGGTTTATCGCTCAGTAAGAATCTGCTCATATCAACTCTAATTTATAATCTCGGACTTTCACGCAATCCAAGTTTTAGAGAAAGTGATGAAACTCTAAAAGGATTTTTCAAGCAATACAAAAATAAGAAGATTGAATCATTAGGAAATATCTATTTTTAGCTACTTGCCTAATTATCAGTAATACATAATCCTACCTTTCGCATAAGAGAGGTGGGATTTTTCTATTTATATACTTTCTATAATGGGGGAGTAAAAAGCCGTTCATTTATTACTCTCTGCACACCCTTTGAGGTCTTTCTAACTTTGCAACGTAATCGAAAGCCAACTTTATAAAGGCTGGGTAATTACAAGATTTATTAACCCTAAAAAAATAAACTATGGGTAAACTTATAAAAGCCGTTATCAACGGCAAAGTTCAAAACATTATTTTGGGCTATACTCCATACAACATGGAACGCCCCAAAGACAAAGCTGGCTTGATTGATGCGATTGACCGCATGAGCCAACTCAAAGTGAAATTCCACCTATCCGTTCCACAGACATTTTGGAACGAGGGAATTACACTTGTTGATTCAGAAGGAGAGGTTATACCAACCGACACGCCAAACGTCTATGTTCCCTGCGATACTGCCGATACATATTATCGGTTTGAAACAGAGGAAATGCTTGAAGATGTGGAAATTCATAATTTCAGCACCGTACAAGAATACGGCAAAGCAATCGGCACAACTATGGTTTACAGCCGTAAACTGAATAATGTTGAAGCTCTCGGTATTGCCGCGATTGCTTCAAAAAATCTAACATACAAGGAAATCCATGCTCTTGCGAAAAGACATGAGATACCAATGAACACTGCAATGGCGTTCTTTGGAGTAAGACTTAAACAAGCTCATACTACAAAACTCGCGTTAGGAATGGACGTAGAAGATGTGCCAACTCTTAAACGCACTGTTGAGCAGGCAGAAGCGCTCATTGACGCCGTAGAAGTGGTGTTTGGCAAGAAAGATATGAGCAAGCGTTATGCTATCAATGCCATTAACGCTACAATCAACAAGTACGATTATGAAACTGTGCTTACGGCAATAGAGCAGATTCCAGCTTCCCATATATCTCTATATAAAATGAGCGAGTGTCACGAAAAGGAGAGTTGTCTTGTGGCTGAACTCGTTAGTTTTATTGAGGAACTCCACAGAAGACAAGCTGCCTAAACGACATCATAACTTTCATGTGAAAACATGATATAAAGTCAAAAATTCAGAACGGTACATTTTTGGCGGACGGACATATAATATTGAAATTCTCCAATTTTATACCGTTCTGAATTATTCAAAAATCAGAAAGAATCCAATCATGGAAACTAAATATCTTGACTTACATGAAAATGAATGGCTGTCAGATGCTTTAAGGCGAGGCGGTTATGGTGATAACATCCCCTCTAATGTTATTCTTGATAAAACGCTTACAGGAGTTGGAGCAACCCATTGTGAAATCCATGCAAAACGGAACTCTATCATCATTGAGCCTAACGTGCCAGTGATTCAATGCAAACTTGATAAGGAAGAAATGCTGTTAGAGGGAGTATATTCAGAAGTGCGCCCTATGTCCTTACGCAAATATCTGCAAAGGGAGGATATTCAATACAAGAAAATACTTACAACGCCTGAGAGTTTCTATAAAATCAGAAAAGAAGCATTGTTACTTGGAATAGACATATACGGTAATGATTGGTTTTGCCTATTTGATGAGTGCGAGAAAATAACGCAGGACCATGATTACAGAAGTTCCATAAGTCAGCCTATCTATGACTTCTTTAAGTTTATGAACAAGGCAATGGTATCGGCTACTCCGCTTACTCCTACACACCCTAAACTCTATGAACAAGGTTTTATCAGATTAAAACTAACCCCGACATTCGATTATAAGAAAGACCTTACGCTTATAGTCACGAATAGTTTTAACGCCATATTAAAGGCTAAATTTGAAGAATTGTCCGATAGTTCTTGTGTCTGTATCTTTATAAATAAGACAGACTGTATCAATGCCATAATTGAGCAGTTCAATTTAACGGATTACAAGGTATTCTGTTCTGAGAAGAGTGCCAAGAAACTTAGAGAACGTGGTATTTCAAATGTCTTTTCTGAAATAGACTATCCATTGGCTAAATACAATTTCTTCACTTGTCGTTTTTACTCTGGTCTCGACATAACGATATTTCCAATACTGCCTGATATAATAATGCTTACGGATTTAAGAGTGGCAACATATACGATGATTGACCCTCTTACAGAAGCGATACAGTTACAAGGACGTTTTCGTGGGAATGGCAACCGTGAGAAAACATATAACTCTCTGACACATATATCCACCGTAAATCCGAATATATGTATCAAGAGTGAAACGCAATTGGAGATAGAGCTATCACAGTTTGCCAACAATTACATGAATCTAAAAAAGCAATTAGAGCAAACGGAAGATATGATTAGAAAACGAGCTATTGAGAAAGACCTAAAAGGCTTACGATACAGCACTCTAATTGATGATAACGGAGAAATAAATCCTTTTGCAGTGGATAATCTATATAATGAGGAAAGGGTAAAATCATATTATCAGACCTCAGAAACCCTATATAGAGCCTATGAAGCATCCAACCATTTCAATATCAATTTAATAGAAAACCTTTATACAGTTGGAGATGATGATATATTGCGTATCTGTCAATCTAAGACAGACATAGCAAAACGTAAGGAAATAGTCCGTGCGCTTGAACACATACGAATTGACTTAGAACACAAGCATATAAGCATTGAATCGGCAAAAGCATATATTGATGTGCTTAAACGTATTGATGAAACGGCATATATCCTACCGATATACAAGAAAATTGGATATAAGGGCTGTGAGGATTGCTCTTATAATAAAGACTCTCTTAATAAGGCGGTTAAGGAATATGATGAAAAGGACGCTAACAGACGTAGGTTTATGCCTGACGTTCTAAATGCGATTTACACGGAGTTCTCACTTGGCATTTATATATCCAAAGAGGATATAAAACAGCGGATTAAAAAGATATACTCTCAGTTTGGCATAAAACATAAAGTTACACAATCAACAATAGAGGATTATTACGAGGTTTACAACAGTCAATCGAAAAAACCACCCTCTTACAGACTAATCCGTTTCAAGTTTGACGGTACAATTTTTGAAGTCCCACCATAGAATTTGAAAATTCTGAAAAATCTACCACTACTCCATAGCCCCGGTTATGGAGTTTTTTCAAGATCAGAAAAATCCCTGTTCCTATTAAATGGAGAATAGCCCTATGCAATTTTAATCTATTCAAAAAGACATTCACACCATAATACCGATACTTCTGAAAAACACCCCCTCCCCATAATCGAAAATACCATGATTCAAAAATCGGCTTGATTCTGCACATAAGATTCCACTTCACATGAAAGTCCCCCCCACCTCTATTGAATAAAAAGACAAAATAATTTTATTAACCTCTAATAATCGCATGTTTATGGAAAATCTAATGATTTTACCTGCGGTTGAGCCTAAAAGAATCAGTTGGCTCAATGAGTACGCAACAGACGCGGAAGTTATTACAGACTTACCGCATAGAGAGAAAAAGACACTTCCGTTTATCGAAGCAAACACAAAGGCTGTCGAACTTCCGCACCTCAAAAATGAGTGCATCGTGCCAGTGTTCAGCAAAGACAATGAGCTGACAATCTCGCATCCTGCGTTTATCGAAACGGTAGCGGAAGCAGTCAGCACGTTCTACAACGGAGAGAGAATCGAAACACCCGAAATCCGTGTGTCGCATATCATTAAGGGGAGAATCCCCGAAGCGATACACAAGCCAGCTAATCAGCTCTTGGAATCGGACAAAACGATTTACTACGAGCGAATGATGTTCTGCATCGAAGTTCCCACTATCTATGAAACGGTAGAGGGCAACAAGCTCACTCTGACCGTTGGCGGTGTTCGTGCTTACAATCACATGAATCTCTACTCCAAAAAGTCAGCGGAGAGATTCAAAATCTTTGTGGGCTTCAAAAATCTCGTGTGTTGCAACCTCTGT
>CAMWRV010000021.1 GCA_947176745.1 uncultured Muribaculaceae bacterium | reverse complement strand
GCAAAGTTCGCAACCAAAAACGCTTTGATAAAGTCGGCCGATTTCGGACGGATACTGAAAAAAGGAGAGTGCTTGTATACGAAAAAAGGTGCGGCCGATATCGGTCACACCTTTCAGGTTTATAGCAGTTGTGCGAAGTGCGTCAGATAACCACCTTGTGGCTCTTGCCGTCGATCACAAGGATGTAGACACCCTTGAGACCGGACAGCGATGTTCCGGCAGAGCGGATGTCAGCGACTTTCATGCCGTTTACACTGTAGATAGCCGCATTGTTGAATTCTCCGGCGATCGTAAGGAAATCTCCGTTGATGCGGAAGCTGTTTGTATTTTCGGATACAACAGAGTCTACGCCTGAGAGACCCTCGTCGATAAGAATGTTACCGAGCTGGATGTAACTGTAGTAATTATCGTTGAGAGGAGTCGCAAGCTGAACTGCCACGCATGATGTCGTACCTGCGATATCAGCGGGAAGCTCTGTGCCGTATGTCTGGAATTCGATGCGTGATTCAGAGTACTGAGGTTCGCGGAGGCTGAATGAGTCGACGAGACGCATTCCTTCCACCGTGTTCATCGGACCGACATATACATTCAGCTTTTCGGGAGTAAGCGAGCGGATTTCGAACTGAATTCCATATTTCTTTCCCTCCTCGAACTTGATGGGAGGCGAGATGATCCAGTCATCGGCATCCTTGGTGTATGCATCGATCGAGGTCGGGGATATGATGTATTCCGCTGTCATTTCATAGTCTCCGAATACGCTCTGGCCGAGAGTCGTTCCGTATATCCACGTCATGCCGTCGTTGTTGTTGTCGACAGTAGTCCATCTGAGGGCCATTGAAGTGGGATTGTCGAATGTCTCCTCGACGGGGAATTCATTGACCGGAGTGCCGGCAACAAATTCACGTGTCACGGCAGTAGATTCTCCATACTCGTTTTTGGCAGTGATACGATATGAGTAGCGGAGCAGACGGCGCAGGTTGTCATTCACGCTGCATTCAGTAATATTCTCGGCGACCTTCACATTGTCGGGAAGACGCATCACATCATATGTGGTTGTTGTCGGGTCGAAAGTGCCTCCATGCTCCCCGACAGTCGGAGCAGACCATGAGATTACGGTGGATATGAAATCGCTGCCTACAGTTACTGTCGGATCAGATACGGCCGCGGGGGCATCGAATCCTACATATGCGAACACTGGAGATTTCGGGCCGTCACCCTTCGTATTGCTGTAGCAAACGATGTCATAGCGATACTCGCGACCGGTTGCGGGGAGAGCTCGGTCTTCATACTGCAGTGCAGATCCTGACGTGAAGGGGCCTCTTTTTGTATCAAGTTTCACACCATCACGATAGATGTCATAACCGTCTATTGATTCGATGGCACCACCTCCGAAACTTGTCGATGGCACGCTGAAATCGATCGTGCAGTAGCTTCCGTCTACACTTGATGTCGATCTCGGGTCAACGGCAAATCCGGGAGCCTCGAATCCGCCGGTGGCGTATGGAATGTACATTCCGAGGAAACGTGCAGCTATGCCGATCTCTCCGTATTCCTGATAAGAATAGCCATCCATATCGGCGGAATAGTCTGCGTTGGGAGCTATCGAAGGCAACGTGATCTCGACAAGCCACGTTCCGCTACCCATGTCGGAGTGAGGATTTTCCTGAGTGTTTGAGGCCCACATCAGTTTTCCGCTTGTCAGGTCGAACTCGAGCGACTGGTTTGCGGCAAGGTATCGGTAAGGCAGAGTATAGATTGCTCTTGTGGAATTGTCTTTGGTCATGTCAACCTGAAGAAGCTCGCCGTTGTGATTGATGGTGAATACACGGCCGAACGCATCGGAGGCAATTACGCCGCTTCCTTCATTGATCTTGCGGATCTGTGTCATTGCTCCTGTCTCACGGTTGACTTCATAAATGCCGCTTCCTTCCTGCGATCCATAGCAGATGGCAAGTATGCGGTCATTGAGCCTGTCGTAAGTCATGTCGGAAGGTTTTAGGTCGGTTGACGCGTCGCTCCATGCGCCGATCTCCTTCACCTGACCCGTATAGATGTTATAGAAGAACATCGGTTGCGGTGTAGGCATCGACATAGAGGATTCGTAGAGATACGGTACAGCATAATATATGCCGTCTACCGCAGTGGCAGCATAGAGGCCGATACCGCCGGATATCGGGCAAAGAAGCTCGTTGATGTCGGGTGAAGCAAAAGTCTGTTTCGCGAATCCATACTGTGTTTCATCCGCGTTGGTGAATCCGATCGGATTTGAGAGAAAGAAACCGTAGAAAGGGCGCTCGCCGTGCTCGATGCCGGCAGCTTCAGCTTTCGGGGATGCCGCAAAAGCGCATATGAGCGCGGCGGCTAAAATTTTCTGGTTCATTTTAGATAATTGATGTAAAATAGGTTGGTCTGCTTGTGTTGATTGAAAAGACATATATCCGTATTGTGGAAGGAATCTCACCATTCATGCGGCTTCCCGCACGGAATGATGAGATTCCTTGGAACTTTTGCGGGGGATTATCTGACGAATTTGATTGTCTTGTTTCCGCAGGCTGCGATGTAGACGCCGGGAGCAAGACGGCTGACTGACACGTTGCTCTCTTCAGATGAGATCATGAGCTGGCCGCTTGCGCTGAAGATTCTTACAGCACCGGGTGCATGCAGGGTCATGGTCGATGCGTCATACCGGAAAGTGCTGTCGTCTGTCACGTTTTCGACTCCGTCGCCTTTCTGGCGCATGAGGCCGTTGATCCAGATCACACCGTCGGTATCGGCATCATCGCCGCTGACAACGTAGTTTGTAGGTATTTTGGCGTTGGGGAATCCGGCCATAAGGCAGAAACCGTATACCTCGTAAGTGTTCGCGATCTCCTCGTCGTATACCTCGATCTCAAGATGAACCGTCTCACCCTCGATCGCTGTTGTCTCGCGTGAAGTCGAGCCGTCACCGAGGCGGAACACCACATTGCCCATCGCGCTCGAAGTGTCCTGTATGGGGTTGCCGTCGTTGTCTACGGCCCATGCCGTCGAACCGCGGAGTGCGAACACCTTGACATTCTCGTCAACCTTGAAGACTCCCTTGAAGAGAATGAAGTTCTCTGCCACGTCTGCCTGGGTGAATGTATATGTGTCGCCGTCGAGCACAATGCCGTCGGCTGCCATGGTCAGAGAATAGAACTTCTCGAAATGATCGAACACATAGCCTGTCTTCGGTTCTGCGACGAGTTTTACTGTCTGGCCGGCGTGTACGATTACATTCGTGTATTTTACACCGTCAACTTCTATGTAGACGTTGCCTGACACGATATGCTTGTTGTCATCGTAGGTCGGAGTCGTGTTGGCCTGACAGGGAGTCGCCACCTCAGTATCGATCACAGTGCGGCCGGAGACTTCCACCCAGGCAGTGCGTATGAGTTCGTCGCCGTTACGCTCCAGTTCGATTTCCGTTCCGTTGACTTTTACAGACACGAGTTCACTCTGTGAATCCTGGCAATAGATGCGGATCCAGTTGCCGGTCTTGACTTCATTGACGCGGTTGTTGTCGAGTTTCTTTACGAAAGTATCGCTTAATGAGCCGTCTTTTTCGGTCATTTCCCAATAGCGCACGAAGAGCTCGTCGCCGTTGGGCACAACTATCGAATTGCCTTCCGATGCCTGCATTTCTCTCATAGTCACGTCGATCACGGCTTCAGTCACGTCGGCGTTATCCACGGAGACCACCCATTGGCCCTCGCCTTCAATTGCGGATACCGACACGCCGGGAGTCTCGCAGGATATGCCTTCGAGAACGTAGCCGTCGGCGGCCGAGAATGTCAGGGTCGTATAGCTTTTTACTGTCATGGGGTTGGAGAGTTCCACAGGTATGCCTGCGGAAGTCGCTGTCAGCCATGTCACGTCGGCACCTTCATTGAAGTTGAAAGTGATGACTGCGTCAACCGGGTTCTTGCGCGAAGCGACCTCGATCCAGTCTCCTTCGGCTGCTTCCACCATATAATAGCCGGTTGAGTTGACATTGACAGGATTGCCGTTGACTGTCACCGAAACGAGCTGGTTGCCTGTAGTGGCCGAGAAGGCGAGTGAATTCCTGATGTCTGTGATTGCGAAGCGGTTCTCACCGTTGCTGAGCTGGAGCGCGTCGCCGCGGCCACCCTCCTGGATGACGCTTACACGCGCCGCGTCATCAACCGAAATCACTACGCCCGACATGTCGCGTGAGCCGTAGATCACGTATTTTGCGGGGTTGGAGCCGTCAGAGCCTGCGACTACACGCATGTTGTCTAACATGTTGGTCTGGGCGCCGTTTGATCCGATGATATACTGGATAGTTGTTCCGGGGCGTACTGATACATTGATCATCTCGCCGAGATTGCCTGTCAGCGTGGCAGACTGACCCGAGAGATTGATAGTGCTGCCGTCGTTTCTTGTGAAAAGATAAGCGTCAAGAGCGGCGTTGCCTTCGGGAGCCTCGACGAGGATGTCGGTCGGAGCGCCTTTGGTGCTGACTGAGAAATCATCTCCATCTTCGACCTCGAACACCCAGCCGTTGCTTCCGCCCCAGCCTGTGGTATTCTGAACCTCGCCGTTCTTAAGAATCTGGATTATCTCTGCACCTTCAGCCGGGATGAACTCCAGAGGATTCTGCGATGCGTCTATCGCGAAGCTGGTCTTGACACCGTCGTATACAGTCAGCTTCTCATAGTCTCCCTGACGCTGGTTCTCAAGCCAGCAGCCCACGTTGGCAGCATAATCGACCGTGATGGTGAATCGGAGAGCTGTAGCTTTCATCTTCATGTTTACCTGCACACGGTAATAATCAGGCACCGTGTTGGTGAACACATATGATCCGTCGGCCTCGATAGTGCCGTCGAGGGTGCCCCAGTTCGGCACTGTGCAGCCGGTGATCTCATAGATGCTTTCGGGAACGATCTTTACGCTTGCGTTCTCTGGAATGACCGACTGTCCCCATTCAGTCTGAGGTTCGATCCATTCAGAGTCTTTCTCGTAATAAACGGTGAAAGGCTTGCCGGTTATGCCGTCGCCTGAGGCGAAGAAATCCAGATGGATATCTTTGGCCACGGAGCTGCCCGAGCCGCTGGTCACGATCTTGATCATCATGCCCGATGTGCCGATGCCGATACGGTAGTTGCCGTCGCCACTCGGATTGATGGTTGTGGTCTCGTTCTGGGTCACGCTCTCGATCTGTGCTCCCGTTGCGGCCTGAATCAGAAGCGGGGAGTCCTGCTCGCTCAGGTCGAAACGGTTCATGCCGTCATACAGATCAAGTGTCTGTCCGTAGCCTGACAAGGTCTGGACAATCACGTTGGCGGCGTTGTCGACGTCGATCATGACGCTTGTGGCTCCCGCCGTGAATATCCCTACCATCGTCATAAGAAATGACAGTAGAAATGTTTTTTTCATAATTGTTGGGTTTTATGTTGTATGATTAAGTTATCAGATGCTGATCTTGACTGATCCCGAAGGAGTCCGGACGATATATATGCCGGGTGTGAGTCCGCTCATGCCGGCCTTGCGTCCGGCGATGTCGTATACTTCCGAGCCTTCGGGTGCGATGACCGAGTTGCCGCTCACATATACGCCTTCAGAATCCTGCGCGATGCCGTCGACCCCGGATGTGTCGCCGAAATCAAAGGTTATTGTTCCGTCGGCATTCTCGCGGATGTTGGAGATCGACCATTCCACCGGAACCGCCGAGCCGGAAGACATCCATTGTGCGGCAGGCGTGGAATTTGCCGAAAGCGAGGTATTGCCCTTCAGCCCGGGGTAGGGGTCTCCCGCTTCGTCGGCTATAGTGCTTGACCACACATTGTCGGCGGCCATGATGCATACATGCTCGTAGCCGGCTGCTACGGCATTTACTGTATTGCGGCTCCACAGACGCTTGTCATAATGGCAGTAGGAGATCACAAGTCCGTGACCGGGAATACCTTTGTCCCATCCCTGCTGCTGACGGTTCTCAAGAGTGTAGTATTCGTCGGGATTCGCCGGGTTGACGATGAATGCTGCGTCATGAGTCTCGTTGAAGGGACGCAGCTCGACATTTTTCATCGTGCCTTCGAGCACTATCGGCTCGATCCAGCCGAGCGTGAACTTGTCCATGGCTGTATATCCAGAGGGTGTCACCTGGTCGTCATTATATGTGCCGATATCCATGATGTCGTAGTGGCTCATGCCGTGTCCGCCCTGACTTGAGGTGTCGTAGATGTCGGGGAGTCCGAGGATATGGCTGAACTCATGGCAGATGGTCCCCACTCCGTCAAGGTTGGTGCCTGATCCTCCTTTCAGCTCGCATGAGCAGGCAGCCACACCGAGGTTAAGACCGTCGAAATAGTCGAACACATAGTCTGAAAGATCCATCATCGCCGGCCATACCGACTCATAGGGGCCGCCCTGAGCCTCTCCGTGACCTGCGAACACGATAAAGAGGAAGTCGATGAATCCGTCTTCGTTGAGGTCATATTTCGAAAAATCGAGACCGGCTTCGTCTGCGGCGAGACATGCGTCGCGGAACTGGTTGACCAGACCGTTGTCGCCCATTCCGTAATAAGCTCTTTCACGGGGGAGGGTAAGCGGACCGAACACATCGAAACGGGGAGTGAACTTACCGTCGCTCTGTGCGGTGAAATAGTCGAGAACGCTCCCGCTTGTGGCCTCGCTTCTGTAGCCTGCCTCGTTGCAGATGCGGTCGTAATGCTCAAGAGTCGCGGCCGGGGTGAGTTTCACGTCTTGATACTCTACAAGAAGGATCAGACCTGTCACGGTTCCTGTGGTCGGAAACTTGGGCTGGATCGGATTGGGTGCCACCCGGGTCTGGCGTGCTTCAACTTTCTCATGGGTTATTCTGGCCACAGCCCGGAGAATTTCTGTACGTTCGGCTGCCGGTGTGGCAATGCCGGTGATTTCGCCGATAGCCTCAAGAGAGCCGTCAGACGACACTGTCGCAGGTCGCAGCGTGCCGCTGCTGTCACGAAGGAGTATCTCGCCTGACGTTGTCTCGTAATAATGGAAATGTTCATCGCCGATGACGGTGGCCTCGACCACGCTGCCGTCGGGTTGCGTAAGCCTCATGATTCCGGGTTTGGCAGGAACTGCCAGAACCATCATGGTTCCGAGCAGGAGGCAGTTCAGGAATGTGGTTAGTCTTTGCATGTTGTTTATTTCACTCTGTGTTGTTGTTCTCTTTTCGGTTTGATCCGGACACTTTCACAAAATGCTTCTTTTGTTACGGTATTTACGGCTGATGGTTTTCAAAATGGTCTATGGGGAGTTGAAGACATGACATATTGTCAGTCTCCGGCTACAAATTTATAGTCGGGGATAAAAACGGATATTGACATAGTTTAAGAAATATGCGCCTGTCAGGATATTTCTTGGTCTGTCGGTTGCGGGATGCCGTTGTTTGTTTGGTTCTTGAGGCTGAGTCTCTTCTCTTTAAGTTCTTCTCGTAGAATGCTTGCCTTGACGCGGCAAAGGTATTCGGGGGTAACCCCAAGGTAGGAGGCAAGGACTCGTTGCGAGACTCCTTTTACGATCATAGGTCGAGTCTTGAGCATATGCAGGTATCGTTCTTTGGCTGTGCCGTTATGGACTGTCGACTCCCTGTCCTCTTCAAGATACTGTTCATACCAGGCGTAATGCAGAGCCCAGACTGCGAACGGATGGCTTCTGTCGGTGAGCGCGATATAGTCTTCTCTCGATATCTGGAGAACAACGCTGCGGCAACAGGCCTCGATCTGATAATAAGACGGGAGTTTGCGGTAAAACGAGAATCTTGAGTTGAAAATTGTGCCGGGCAACCCGAAACAGAATGTGCGTTCCTGATTGCCGTTGAAGTCGACTCCGCGAATAATGCCCTCTTTGACTATGTAGACATCCGGTCTGGTTTCTCCCGGACTTATCAGGACTTCGCCCTTCTGCAGCACGATCTCTGTGGCAAGGCTGAAAAGCGAGTCCCATTCCTTGCTGTCGAGAGTGCGGTCACACTCCAGATTGAGCAGTCGTTTAAGTTCTTCCATATCCCGTAAATGTCCCGAATTATAATCCGTTACAAAGATATAAAATTTTTAGTCCAAATGCAAATGTAAATATCTGTTTTTTATGTGAGTAGCTTTTGATGATATCCGAAGCTGCCTGAGTGGTGCCGGGCCGTGTGCCGTAAGATTACCGCAGGCGCCGTCCGATGGCACGGAAAATGAATCCGACGTGGTTAGCCAGTGTGCGGGCGGCTCCGTAGTGTCTTGTCATGATGCGATAGCGCTCACGCAGCGATCTGAGCTTGTTTTTGTCGGTCAGCCCGTCTGAAAGATAGTCGATGGCTATCATGTCGAGATTGGTGCATTTGCGCGGGTCCGAATTCTTTATGCACCGCACGGTCCAGTCATAATCTGCCGAGAAGCGGTAACGCAGGTCATAGTCTGGAGCGATCTCTCTGCGCACCATGAAGGCCTGATGGCAGACGAGCATTCCCTTGGCGAACGATCTGAATGTCAGCGACGCCGGAGCTGTCAGATGACGGCGGCCGATGATATGTCTGGCCGAATCCACGATCACGGTGTCGGCGTAGATTATATCGTCGCCACGTTCGGCTCTTGAGGCATATGCGGACAGAACATCTTTCGAATGGAATGCGTCGCCCGAGTTGAGAAACAGCAGATATTTACCCCGAGCAAGCCTGATGCCCTTGTTCATGGCGTCGTAGAGACCGCTGTCTTTCTCACTCAATATGCGCGTATCCGGAAATCTGCGGGCGATAGAAAGAGTCTCGTCGCCGGATGCGCCGTCCACTATGATATGCTCGAATTCGCGGAATGTCTGTCCGGCTATTGAAAGAAGAGTCGGAGTGATTGTCCGCGCGGCATTGAAAGTGATCGTTATTATCGATATGAGGGGCTGTTTTTCCATATGCTTTCTCTTGATTTTTCTACAAAATTAAAAAAAAGTCGAAATAAATTGCATCCGACAGTTGGAAGAATGAAGAAATAGGCTTAATTTTGTACGAAATATCTTTTTAAACCAAATCTAAACTTAAAAATCATGGCTTACGTAATTACTGACAGATGTATCGCATGCGGCACATGCGAGTCTGTATGCCCGGTAGAGGCAATCTCAGCAGGCGATATCTACAAGATCGATCCCGACACATGCATCAGCTGCGGCAGCTGCGCATCTGTATGCCCCAACGACGCTATCGAGGAGGGCTGACACCGGATGTCGACGGAAATAATGGCTGTCTTTTCAAAGGACAGCCATATTTTTTTATAACAACCGCCCCCCGCCCGGCGTTGTCTTATAAGACAAATGACTCAAGACAACTCAAGATATGGACAAAGTCAAAATAAAAGTTATCAACCGCAGCCACCATCCGCTTCCGGCCTACGGTACATTCGAGGCAGCCGGAATGGATGTCAGGGCATATCTTCCGGATGGACCGGTGACTCTGAAGCCTCTGCAGCGGGCTCTGATACCGACAGGTCTGTACATTCAGCTTCCATCGGGCTATGAATGCCAGATCCGCCCCAGAAGCGGAATGGCTCTCAATTACGGCATAACAATAGCGAACACTCCCGGAACCATCGACGCCGACTACCGCGGCGAGATCGGTATCATACTGATAAACCTCGGCGAGAACGACTTCACCGTCAACGACGGCGACCGCATATGCCAGATGGTGGTCAAGCAGTATTCTCATGTTACATGGGAGGAAACCGGCGAACTCGACCGGACCAGACGTGAAGACGGGGCCTTCGGCCACACCGGAATAAATTAAGCCCCATCCCTGATAAAACTGTTGAAATTGGAGAAAAGAACAAAAACAGGCCGCCTTCCGAAGATGCTGATTCTGTTCGGATTGATTCTCGCGGCGGTCATTATGGCGACAGCCTCGGGACCGGACGCTTCACGTCCGCGCGAGGCTGCCGGAGCTTCACGCGCCAAGGCATCCTACTACTATTCGGCCGGAATTGTCGAGCAGGCGCAGGGACATGAGGACGCGGCCTATGAGTATTTCAAGAAGGCATATGCAGCCGATCCCGGCTATGAGGAGGCGGCTTCGGCTTTCGGCACGCGAAGACTCTCTATAGGACTCGACACGCTGCAGAGCGACGTCGAGCTTGACCGCTCTCTGTCGATGCTCAGGCAGTATGTCGACAAGTATCCCGAAGATGTCTATGAGTCGCAGTATTACGGATATGTGGCCGGCCAGCTCGGACACACCGATGAGGCTGTGCGCGTTCTTGAGCGGGCCTATGGCTATCACCCGGCCACCACTGGCATTCTCATGCAGCTTTCGGAAGTCTACGCCCGTGCAGGCGACTTGCACAACGCCATCGGTTCGATCGACCGCTATGAGAAGGCAGAGGGACTGCAGCCTCAGGTCACGACGCGCAAACTCTCATTCCTGCTTGCCGATAAGGATACGGTCGGTGCGATTCGCGAGGTGTCGCGTCTTGTGGCCACTGATCCCGTCTCGCCTGCCTATCGGATTCTGAAAGGAAATGTGTTCGACATAATCTCCATGCCCGATTCGGCTCTCATATATTACAAGGAGGCGGAAATGCTCGATCCCGAGTCAGGAGCGGCCAAGCTGGCTCTTGCCGGCTATTATCAGCAGACCGGCGATTCGACGGCCTACGATAACAAGATGTATGAGGTGTTGCTGACAGAAGATCTCGACATCGATCAGAAGTCGGATCTTGTGGCCCAGTATCTCCATACGCTCATGACCGACAGCGGTGACACTCAAAGGGGAGACCATCTTTTCTCCGTGCTTCACAACCAGTATCCCCATGAGCCGAGGGTGCTCGACCTCGCCGCCCGGTACAGTGCCGCAAAGCAGGATTTCAAGGATGCCGAGGAGCAGATCTCATACGCTCTCGACCTTGACCCTACAAACTCCGTTTACTGGGGTCAGCTCATGACCTATCAGGCCGCCGGCGGCGATCCCGATAGAAGTCTTGATACATACGAGAAAGCTAAATCGCATATCGTGCCCGACGGCAATCTCAAGATGTATTATGCCTCGGTGGCGCAGATGGCCAAAAGATATGACATAGCGTCAGGTGTATACCGCGAGATGATAGATTCGATCCAGCCGGGGCTCCAGACCGACAGTCTGCTGACTCTGCGCGACGTGCGTCCGGACATAACGATGGCCCAGCTCGACATGCTGAGCCGACTGTTCACTTCGCTCGGCGACGTGTATCAGTCGGGAGGTGAACCGGAAAGAGCATACCGCGCATACGACAATGCCATAACACTCGATTCATCCAATGCCATGGCTCTCAACAACTACGCCTATTTCCTGAGCACCGGAGGCGGCGACCTTGACAAGGCTCTCGCACTTAGCGAACGGTCCATATCGGGAGCGGATGCCGACAATCCTACATATCTCGACACTTATGCGTGGATAAACTATCTTCTCGGCAATTATGAAAAAGCGGAGGAGGTGCAGCGCAGGGCTCTTGAGGAATCGAAGAAAGAGGGCTATCGGTCGGCTGAACTTTATGACCATCTCGGTGACATACTTGCCCGCAACGGCCGGCTCGGAGAGGCTGTCGAGGCATGGCGCGAAGCGGTGGCGATACAGGAGGAACATAAGGAGACAGACGAAGAGTCTTATCTCCTCACTTTGTCGAAAATAAAGGAAGCAGAACCTAAAATTAAGGAAATGACAGTCTCTCCGGCACCGGACGCAGGTGATGCCGATGCAGGACAACAGGTAACAGATCATAAGAAATGAAAAGACTTTTATTTGCGGTCATCACCGCTGTGGCTTTGTCGCTTTCCGCTGTCGCGCAGGGTTTTGATGCCGTTGTCGACGATATTGTGGAAAGTTATGTGCCGTGGCAGTCTGCGGAATTCAGCGGACGGCTCAAATGCGACAAGTTGCCGCTGTCGCCTACGGTCAAAATGTATATGGTGCGCGATTCGCTGCTTCAGATCTCGGTGCGTGCTCCGCTGCTCGGTGAGGTGGGCCGCATAAATGTGACCCGCGACGAAGTCCTTGCTGTCAATAAGATGCGGCGTGTCTACTGCTCCGAACCTGCCGCGAGCCTGTTCGAGTTGTGGCCATCTGTGCTGTCTGACCTGCAGAGTGTCTTTCTGGCAAGAGTGGCGGTCCTGGGTTCTGGAGAACTCGATGCGGAAAACGGTGCGACCGTAGATGTAGAGGATGACGGCGAGGGGAACTGGGTCCTTGTGCCGCAGACAGATCCCGGCACGCTCCCTTTCAACTACGGCTATCTGGTCAGCCCCGCCGGGCGTACACTCGCCATGATGGGGGCGGTGCCCGGCAAAGGCTCCCTCACCATAGAGTATTCCTATCCGGGACGCGGCGAACAACTCGACATCACCCTTGACCGCAGCAGCGGCAAAAAGACCGAGGCCACGCTTGAGTTCACCTCCGTGAAATGGGGCGGAACCGAAATGTCGCCCGTCAGACTCGGCAATTACACCAAAGTCGGACTCAAGGAATTTATCGGGTCCATCTCGAAATGACCCGTATTTACGATCAGCCCTGACAAATGAAAAGATTCTCGATTATAATCATGACAGCCTTCCTGCTGGCGGTCGCGGTTCCTGCATCAGGATCGGCCGCAGGCAAGACTGCTGCTAAGACCTCGGCTTCAGCGACTGCGAAAACCCCTTCGAAAAAGGGAGCGTCGGCAAAGAAGAAGCAGGCCGGTGCTACAGCCGGCAAGAAGAAAACCGCGAAGAGCGGCAAAGCATCCACTCCAAAAGAGACGGCAGCCGATGTGCGCCGCCGGCAGGAGGCCGCACAGAAGGAAATTACACAGACCCGTCAGCAGATCAAGGAAAACGATGCTGCTGTACGCCGGAATCTCAGCGAACTCGGTAAGCTGGAGGGCGACATAGACGACAGTCGCCGCAAAGTGGCCGAGACCAGTGGAAAGGTGACGGCACTCCAGAAGCAGATCGGCGGTCTTCAGTCGCAGATAGCGGCTGAAGAGAAAAGTCTCGCATCGATGCGTGCCGGCTATCTTGAGGCTGTCAAGAAAATGCGCGCGCGCCGCAAGGAAAAGTCGATGCTCGCGTTCATCTTCTCATCGGGAAGTTTCAACGAGGCTTTGCGCCGTATGCGCTATCTTCGTCAGTTTTCCGACTGGCGCGATCGTAAGACCAAGGAGATCGACGCTAAAGTCAAGTCGCTCCGCAATCAGACCGACCGTCTGGCTCAGACCAAAACCATGCATGACCGGGCCCTTGCCGCCGAGGTGAAGGCCCGCAATGAACTCCAGGCGCAATATTCGCGTCAGGACGCCATTGTGGTCGAGCTCAAGAAAAACGGTCAGGCCCTCAATTCCCATCTCGCCAAAAAGCAGGCGGAGGTCAATGCGCTCAAGGGGCGTGTGGCGGCTCTCATAGCCGAGGAGCAGAGAAAGGCGGAGGCAGAGCGTCGTGCCCGCGAGAAGGCTGAGGCCGAACGCGCGGCCCGCGAGAAAGCCGAAGCCGAGCGCATCGAGCGCGAAAGACAGGAGCGTGAGCGACTGCTGGCTGAAAGTCCGGCAAAAGCCGGAGACGCGACAGAATCTGCCGATGGCTCGAAAAGCAAGCAGGAAAACAAAGCTCAGTCAAAGAAGCAGACTCCCAAAAAGAGCGATACTCCCAAAAAGAGCGGAACTGACAAGAGCAAGACGGCTTCCGGCAAGAAATCATCCACGGGCAAGGAGGCGTATGCCGAAGCCCGCCGCCGTCGTCCCAAATCGCAGCAGTCATCCGAGTCCGCCACTTCAGGCGGCACATCCGCGAAATCGGGCGATAAGGCAGCCGCTTCGCGCAGTACGGCGCAATCGGGCGGCTTTGAGAGCATGAAGGGCTCGTTGCCACGTCCGGTGGCCGGCTCATTCCGCGTCACAAGCCGCTTCGGCAAGCATTCGCTGCCCGACCTGCCCGACGTGACATATGACAATCCAGGTATCGACGCCGAGGTTTCCGCCGGTGCCTCGGCTCTGGCCGTATATGCAGGAAAAGTCTCGGGTGTGTATATGATACCCGGCTATTCGACTGTCGTGATCGTCAGTCATGGAGGGTATTATACTGTCTACGGCAATATCGCGCAGGCCGGAGTGAGCGTCGGAGATGTGGTGAAGCAGGGGCAGTCGCTCGGCCGCCTTGCTCCCGATGAGGAAGATCCGTCGCACAGTCTGATCCACTTTGAGGTGTGGAAAAACCGCGACAAGATGGATCCGCTCGGCTGGATAAAGTAGGACACGTCATGGAATACAGGATAATAAGGTATCATGAGTCAATGCGCCGCGAGTGGGACGAGTTTGTCGGACGCTCGCGCAACGGCACGTTTCTTTTCATGCGCGCATATATGGATTATCATTCCGATCGGTTCTCCGACTGCTCCTGGATGGCATACAAGGAGAACAGACTGATGGCTCTCTTGCCGGCCAATCTGACCTCCGACGGTACCCTGCATTCCCATGGCGGCCTCACATATGGCGGATGGATTTTACCATCCGCCCACCTCGACGGCTCCGGTCTTCTCGATATATTCACGGAGGCATGCGCGGTGTGGCGTTCAGCCGGGATAAAGGCTCTTGATTACAAGACGGTTCCTCATATCTACTGCACGCGCCCGTCGCAAGAGGATGAATATGCCCTTTTCAGGCTCGGCGCGCGACTGTCGGAGTGCAATCTCAGCGCTGCCGTCGATCTGCGCATCCCTCCCGCTTTCAACCAGCAGCAGCGTCGTCATCTGGCAAAGGCACTCAGACTTCCGGTCGAGACGGCCGAGATGACCGACATTGACGTGTTTATGGATATCCTTTCCGATTGTCTGAGAGAAAGACATGATACGGTTCCTGTCCATTCGGCATCGGAAATGAAAATGCTTTCAGAGTCATTTCCCGACAATATCCGTTTCTTCGCCACATATCTTGAGGGTGTGCCCCATGCGGCGGTGTGTGTCTACGACACCGGCACGGTGGCGCATGCCCAGTATATCGCCACGACCTCGGAGGGGAGACGGCTCAATCTGCTCACTCCACTGTTTCATTGGCTCATGACAGAGCGATATGCCTCGCGAAATTTCTTCGATTTCGGCATATGCAACGAGGATCACGGACGTTATCTTAATTCCGGACTCCTCCGGCAGAAGTGTTCCTATGGAGCCGGAGGAACTGTCTACAACCGTTATTTTCTTGAACTGTAAGTAATCATGAAGGTGATCAGTTGCCGCGTATGCGGGTTCTGAGCACAATGAAAGATCTGGCCGCGCAAATCAGAAACACGCATGCGATCAGATAATAAGAGAGCGCGCTATCGGTCATGATTGTTGTGCAGAAGGCCGCAGCCCCGAAAAGAATGCCGGTCACGGTCTCTGTGACGGCCTTGCGGTTCGGCATAAATCCGTAGGTGAAATAGTTGACTGCAAGATAAAGCAATACGCATGCAGCCTGCTCGGTGACGGCTGCATATCCGAGTCCCATAAGTCCGAAACGACTGTAGAACGCTATCGACAGCCCGAGGTAAAGGGCGTTGCATGCCACTGCCTCAAGCCAGAAAAAGAGTCTCCGGTTGTCTTTGGCGAAAGTGATGTATCCCAAGGGATATGCTATTGCTTTCAGGAGTATGCTGATGCCCAGCCAGCGCATGAGCGGGGTTGTAGGCAGGAATTCGGCGGTCAGCAGGAGTCTGATCACAAGCGGAGCAGTGCCTACAAGCAGGATAGACAGAGGAGCGGCTATCAGAGCCACAATCTCCATCTGGCGGTCGATGACGAGACGCATTCTTGAATTGTCGCCGGCGGCAGCGGTGAGGCGTGGAAAATAGTCCATGGCCATGGCGGTGAACACCACGCCGGCATACTGCAGGGTGATGCTGTTGGCCGCGTTGAAGAGTCCGACGTCGGCCAGATCGCCGCGCGTGCGGATGAATATGTTGATCAGATACGTGCAGAGAGTGTTGATGAGGGTGGCGGCGAGCAGAATGATTCCCGATGCCAGCATGCCGCGCATGAGCGGCAGATGTTCTTTGAGGCGGAGGCGGTTGCCTCTCTTGGGTATGGCTTTGCGCAGGCCGAACGAATAGAACGCATATGAAGTGGCTGCCAGAACTATCATGGCCGGAACAATGCCACGCGTGCCGAACAGCCAGTAGAGAGGCACGCCGGCCACAAGGCCGGAGACCGCGCCGGCAAGCGACGTGGTTGAAAGAATCCGGATTTTGTGGAGACCCTGCAGAAGAGCCATCTTGCCGTTGGCCGAGACGGTCAGGAACACGGCAGCCGAAAGAAGCATGAACTGCCATGAGTAATCAGCCGAACCGAATGAGATGCGGCTGAGTGTGGGAGCGAGCACAGCGCATGCGACCGCGCCGAGAAGAGCCGTAAGGCGCAGAAGCAGGACTGCGGCGTGACGGACGCGGGCAAGTCGGGATGCGTCATCTCTTGCGGCGGCAGCCTCCTTGGCAAACGCGAGATTGAGCCCGAGCGACGACAACTGTGTCAGCGTGTTGGAAGCGGAATTGAACATCGATGCCGCGCCCATGCCGTCTGGACCGAGAAAGAGGGCGACAAACTTCCCCCTGACCAGATTGACAAGGATCTGAAAGATCTGCACGCCCCCGAACACCGATGTACCCCGGAGTATGCTCCTGTAGCCGTTTTCATTTCTCGTCTCTTTCATAACACTTTGCAAAGTTAAGCATTTTCCTTTGAAAAGGCTGATTGAATCGTAAATAAAGGACAAAATAAAAGGACCCCGGCTCACGCCGGAATCCTTCTCTCAACTTAAAAACTTATTGATGAAAAGCGGAGCGGGACTCCATCCCTGGAACCCCGCTCCTTCACGTAGAATACCTGTGTTAACTACAGATTTTGGGATTTTCCACTTTCAGATTCACGCAGTTGTAATGAAATTGTAAGCAATTTCAATTGCTAAGAATTCTTTAGAGTTTGTGCTTGATCTGGATGTAGAGCTTGCCTTTGAGAGTGCCCCAGTAGTGCTTGATCTCGACAGGGATCTGGAGATAGCAGCTGTTCTGGAGAGGAGCGCCTTCGTTGGTGTAGGTAAGCACGTTGGATACATTCACATCGGCCGACATGTGGAGCGAGGCGAGCGAGCGCGGGTTTGTTCCGTTGGTGTCGTCGGTCACATAGATAGTGCCGGCTGTGCCTGCGAATGTCACGTTGGTCACTCCATAGTAGTCCCAGAGGTTCTTCTCCATGCCGCTTGTGTTGGCCACACGGTTCTCGAACGCGTCGAAGAGCTGGAACTTGTCGTTGAGGTTGACAGTCTGTGCGAACGACTGGTCGGTCAGTTCGACACCCTGTGCGATTGTCGGGTTGTTGAGCGGCTTCACGATCTGGAGGTAGCTGTTGCCGAAGGCCACGGTGTTCACAGAGAGACCGTTGAGCTCAGCTTTCCAATCAAGTTTCAGCTTGGCTTCGTTCTCGACGAGGCTGATGCCGTTGTTGTCGTGAGTGATATTGACAGTGATCTCGCTGAGGCTTGATGCCTGTGCTGAGGTCTTCCAGCCCGAGTAGCCTGAAGGATATGTCATTGTCGCGCCGTTGTAAGTGCTTCCGAATCCGAGATCCCACATGCCGCAGGTAGTAAGACCCTTCACGAGCGGGCTGGTGCGTCCTTCGAGGATGTTGGTCGAGTATTCCGCCTTGGCACTTGCGTTGGCAGAACCGTAAGGTATGGGGTAGAGAAGCATAGTCTCGTTGACCC
This sequence comes from uncultured Muribaculaceae bacterium, assembly GCA_947176745.1. Classification (GTDB taxonomy): domain Bacteria; phylum Bacteroidota; class Bacteroidia; order Bacteroidales; family Muribaculaceae; genus Lepagella. The sequence goes on along the minus strand of CAMWRV010000021.1, from coordinate 24,998 downwards.
ATTTGGTCTTGTCGGTAGCACCGAGTGTCGGGCTCTTGATGTTGTTGGTCACAACACAAGTGAATGTGATCGACACTGCGGGATTGAGATCCTGAGGATCAGTGTAAGTCAGAGTCACGGTGTATGTCTTCGACTTGCCCTGTGCGAGAGCGCCTACCTCTGTGTTGTCGAGCGTGAATGTCATCACGGGGATCGACGCGCCTGTGTTGTCGAGAGTCACATTGTCGGTCACGTTGGCTGCGAGAGCGGAGTTCACGACACCGTCAACCTTGACTTCGATGTTAGAAGCGTGAGCGCCGTAGCGGTTGAAGAAGTCCTCTTTCGAGATGCCGTTGTCGGGGAACTGCGAAAGAACCTGCTTCGTCATCTCGTCCCATGTCACGTTCCAGGAGTAGTTGCCGCAGCCGAGTTCAAGCTCCTTCGAAGGAGTGATGCTGTAGCTAAGAGGAGTGGGATCCTCGCGGGTGATGAGCACCTTGAAATAACGCTGGTCTACGAGCTGCTTGTTCTTTGTGTCGGTCAGGAAGACATGCACGATGGGCTGCTTGCCGATGGCTGCCTGGTTGGCAGCGGCGAAGCTGTTGCCCGAGGGAGAACCCGGAGTGAATGTCGAGCCGCTGATCTTGGCGAACTCCTGCTGGTTGGCGCCGTCGGCAGATGTCGTGGTGTATGCGCGGGTGGCGAGAGTGTAAGACACCTCGAAACCGTAGCCCTTCATCTGCTCGAGCGTCATGATCTCATGTGTGGTGGGATCAGTGAACGCACAACCCTGAACGAGAGTGTTGAGGTCAAGAGTCTTGTTATACTGCACCTTGGCTGCAACGAGACTGCCCATTGCCGACTGATAGATTTCGGTCGAGTCGTTGAAGTGGACGGGGATGGTGTTGCCCACTGCAGCTGTCTTGTGGAGCTTCGGAGTGAAGTATATCTCGCTCAGACGGGTGTACTCGGAGTAAACGTTGGCCGCGCCTTCCTTGTCGAAGAGGTGTTTGGCGGCGATGGGCACTTTGAGCGAAACGGTGTAGATCTTGTTGCCGTTGAGGTTGAGCGATGCGGTGTTGCTCTTGCCGACCTTGATCTTGAGAACGCCGTTGGCCTCGACATTGGCCGAAGCCACGTTGATGATATCGTTGTCAACCTCGGCTGCGCGGGTAGTGGCTATGCGCGATACGAAAGCGAGATTGTTGATGTTGATATCCTCGTTGCCGACGGTTCCGGGATTGAGGCGGTACTCCACTTCGGTCTCGTTGTTCGACACACGGTATATGTCGGAGCTTTCAACCCAGTTTCCGTTCTGCCATTTGAGAGCGTTGTACTGAGCTGACTTGAACTCGATTGTCGGAATGCCGTCAACATAGAGATCGGGCATGAGAGTCACCGATGTGAGGCGTGCGCTGATCACGCCGGCAATGGTGTTGATGCCGTTCTGCACCTCGGTCGAGATCTTCTCGCTCAGTTCGTTGAGATCCGCGCGGAGCTGGCCGATGAGGCGTGTGTTCTCTGCTATGGCGTTCTTGTTGTATTCCACATCGGCCACGATGTCGGCTATCTTTGCGAGAATCTCCGATATATTGCCGTTGATGGCGGTGATAGAGCCGTCGATTCCGTCAACGCGTCCTGAAAGAGTGTTGAGCAGGTTGCGGAGTTCTGTGATGTCACCGCCGAGGCTTGATACTTTTGCGAAGAGCTCGACAATGTCGTCCTGAGCGTCGGCCAGATCAGAGCGCATGCTCTCGATCTTCTCCTTCATCTCGGCTACTTCCGACTTGAGGCCGCTGTACTGCGACTCAAGCTCGTTGAGGCGGGACTCGTAGCCTGCGAGAGCGGCGAGCTGCACGTTTACAGCCTCAAGAGCGGTGTTGAGTTCCTTGATGCTTTCATTGAGCCCGTCGATATCTATTGCTGCGAGACCCTTCTCGACACCTTCGATGCGTCCGACAAGGGCGGCGATTGCATCCTTGTTGGCCTGAATGGCGTCGGCGTTCGAGCCGATCTTGTCGTTGAGGATCTTCACCTGTGCGGCAATTTCAGCAAGAGCCTCAGCCTTGGCATTGGCGGCGGCTTCCTCCGCTGCCTTGGCCATGGCCATGGCTTTCTGGGCGTCGGCTTCAGCCTGATCCCCTTTTGCCTCTGCATCTTTTGCCGCCTGCATGGCTGCCTCAGCTGCGTCATGAGCGGCTTTGGCTGACTCCTTGTTGGCCTCGATCGCAGCCTGCGCCGCTGCTATCTGGGAACTCAACTCACCTGTGGTTCCGTTGATTTCTGTGATGTCGTCATCATAGTCCTTGCAAGAAGTCATTGCAACGGGCATCAATGAGAGCATCATTGAGAGCAGCGAAACCTTTACTAAGGTTTTCTTCATAGATTGTTCTTATTAAATGGTTAATATATTGTATGTTCGTTTTCTTTCCGTCTGATCCGGAGTCTGATCCGGACTTTCTGGACTGACTTGTATCGGTACTGTAAAATTATTGATTATGATTTTTTATTCGTGATGTTCAAGTTGTATACTGAAATCTGGTAAAAAATTAGTAATTTTGTAGGTGCTCTGTCCCTGTCTTCGCGCGGAACGGTGCTGAGTATTCATGCCACTTTCCGATAATACGGCTGCATCCGCAGAAGTCTCGGCCGGAGTTTTGTGATGGAGTGAAGGGGTGTCTGATCCATAGTGTCTTAATGCACGCACGTGGCCCGCTGCGGAATATGTCCGTGCGCGTGGCTGCCGTGGGGATGATGTTCTGCCTTGTACCATTGCATTGCGTTTTGAGACTCGTGTCGGTTGGCTGTTGTTGTTTCGCTCACAGCATCCGGGGTAAGGGATACTATGATTTGACTGCAAAGTTAATGTGTTATTATTGAATTTCCAAATAATTCAAGAGAAAATCTTTAATTATTTTTAGATATAGAAGTGATATGTCTGATTTTGAAAGAATTAAACAACTTTTGGACTATCTTGGCGTTTCTGCAAACAAGTTTTCCAAAGATATAGGTCTTACAAGTCCTCAAGTGTTTTATGATATAAAAGCGGGTAGATGTGGTATTTCTAAAGAACTCGCGAGGCGTATTCAAGAAAAATACTTGAATATTGACATGGCATGGCTTCTTACCGGAGCCGGAGTCATGCTGAAGGATGAGTCTGCGCCCGTGCGCGAAGTGGTAGCGGAGTCGCTCTCGTCGGTCGATTCAGTGCCGCTTGTTGACATCAAGTCGATCGGACGTATTGTGGTTGGCGCAGAGTCTGTGGATTCATGGGAAAAGTCGGGAGTCTCGGTGCCATTCATGAATTGCGAGAAAGGAGATGTCGCTGTCTGCCAGTATGGCGATTCGATGGCTCCCGTAATTCCGGCCGGTTCGATACTTCATATCAGGCGTGTGGGTATGTGGAGGGAATATCTCGGTTACGGCAATGATTTTGTGATAATTCTCAATGATGGCCGGAGAATGACAAAAAATATCGTAAGGTATGAAGAGGATCCGCAGAAGTATCTGCTGGCTCATTCCTATAATCCGGAAGTGGGTGACGAGACTCTGCCTCGCGAAATGGTGGCCGAGATATGGAAAGTGATAAGTGTGGTCAGTCCGAGGGGTTGGTAACTTTTTTAGGTTGCAGTCTTGTATTCTGTCTGTATGGGCGCGAGATGTAGGCTGCAATGTACCCGCTTTTTATTATCAAAGGGGTGCGGAGGAAAGAGGTACGCTCTCCGGGATTAGTCGGTAGATATTGGCTAAGTTGCTGGATATTAATAAAAAAGAAAAGATTAATTGTCTCACGACAACTAATCCTCTAACCTTAAATCTAATACCATGAAAAACACGTTGCAAAGTTATATAAAATTCCTTTAACAAAAAAATAATTTTCAAAGAAAATATATGGCATTATGATTAATTAACTTATGAACTACAGACAGTTCGATAAACTTTGCATATTTTGATACTTTTTGTGCAATAAAGTATAATCTTTTTGATATTTTTGGAAAACTATGTGAGAATTTTATCCTTAAACATATGTTAAAATGCTGATTTTTATCATTTTGCCAAATTTAAAACATATTCTTAATGTGAATGTAGAAGCGATTTTGACAAAATGACAGAATATGAACAGCCGTTGTTTGTTGTGAATGTTTACATCACCTTTTTGAAGGTTTTCGATCCGCGGCGCACGATCACGATTTCTCCGGGCTGCGGTTCGGAAATCTCCATACCCTGGGTGTTGTAGTATCTGGTTACGCCATCGTCGTCAGCGCTCACGGCTCGTACTCCAGAGGGGAGAGCGTCGGGATCCTGAGCGAAAAGAGGGATGGAGGGAAACCAGTAGTTGCTGATCATTTCATAGTCGCGAATCTTCACGCCGTCGGCTGTGTAGCGTCGTGTGACATAGGTCGGGATGCTGAATTCATGATAAAGCGACATGTATATCTCGTCGGTCACCGGATGCACTCGCATCGAGCAGCCGTATAGTTTCCAGTTCTCGCCATCCTCGTCGAGGTCTATGATTTTTTCCATGCGGCGTGTGTCGACGTCGAATCTAAAGATTTTGGTGCCGGTGAACCAGCTTGTCGAGCCCCCTTTCCAGTAGAGAGTGTTGTTGACAGCCGATGCGCAGAAGGCGTCGGGAGTCCAGGCGTACCACGAATTCGAGGGGGGATACATTCCCTCTGCGATATCGATGACTTCAGTCTCGAAAGTGCGCGGATCTACCCTGACCATGTTAGGAAGTGTGGTGCCGGTGCCCTGAATGTTGCGGGCAACGCTCAGCCAGAGCGAGCCGTCTTTTGCGCGTACCACCGATCCTATGCCGGCTTTTTCCTGAACGATATCCATCGGGATCGTCTTTATGAGCCGGTCGGTCGCGGTGTCGATTATAAGAAGTCCGGCCTGCTGGTGAGCGGCGAAGACTTTTCCTTCGGCAAGCACCATCGAGCCTGACTGCCCGTGATATAGCGAACCGGTCGGGTCGGTGTTCGGTCTGTCATCGCCCGCGTTCGGGTTGGCGGTTCCCTCGATCTGGCCTTTGACCTCATAGGTGTCGAGATCGAAGATCCAGATTCCGTTGCTTGTAGATATGTAGCCTTTATGATCATCGATGCCGACGAATCCTCTTCCATCGCACTGCCTGCCCGACGGGTCGATCAGTTCGCTCTGGAAAAGAATCTTCATTGTGGCGGCGTCTGCCACTGTGATTCGGCCTCCGGTTATGTCGGCTCCGGGGTCTTTTTCCTGTTTGGCTATGAGGTAGAGGCGTCCGCGCCATAGTTGTCCGTACTGGTTGGTGCATCCCAGCTCGCGTCCGGGGTTTTCGGCCTGGATCACACGGTAGTGCCAGAAGTCGCCGTCAGGGTCATCGGGCAGCAGGTAGTTGACAGTGGAGTTCTGATGGCCGTACCAGTCTTCGTTGACGATAAACACGCCCGATGAATAGTCGGTGTCAGTGCCGGCGGATGCCGTCTGAAAGGCGGCTGCCGCTATTGCTGTCGTCAGCAGTATTTTTGTTTTCATGATTGTAGTGTTGAGTGAAATTGGCGGGAGGATGCCATTGCAGACAACCCTCCCGCCGGCGGTAATCACTATGGTATATGTTACTTTACTATGATTTTGTCGCTCTTTCCATGTCGCACGGTTACGTAGATTCCGGGTTGGAGTCCGCTGTTTCCGTTTACTCTGACGCCGTCAAGAGTATAGATCTCTGTCTCTGCGTCGCAACCGTCAGTCACAACAGTCATGCCTGTCTCAATTTTGCCGGTGAGCGTGACCGTTCCGGGAGTTCCTGTCACGGTTGTCTCTCCTGTCGCGGCGGAGAGCATGACATCATAGGCTGTGGTCTTCCCGGGGCGAGTCATGAAGAATGAGCCTGTCCCTTCGGTGTCAAGCGAGAGGGGAGTGGAGGTGAACCCGGAAATGCCGGCGTCGTCTCCCTCCTCAGCTATGCTTTCAGGAGTATCTTCCGTTGTCGTCGCCTCACGGTAGAGCACATTGAATTCGGCCTGGTCTGTGAAGAGGCAGGAATCGTTGGCTTCGCGGAACATTGCGGGCAGTTCTGTCTCATATGTGAAACCGGCCTCGACTCTGATCTCCACGTCATCCGAGCCGTTGTCGTCAACGGTGTATTCGCATTCAATTCCGTCGGGCATCACTTCCGAGATCACGGAGCTTTTCCAGCCTGCGGCTGCCATATAATCGGATTTCTTTCCGGCGGCCACTATTATATCGGCATATTTTCCAGTGGCGATACGCCAGAGATTCGAGCCTGCCTTTTTGGGAGTCCCGGTGTTGCAGACATAGACTTTTGTACCTTCGGGGCATCCGTAAAGGATGTCTGATGTGTACGCCATGTCGCCGGTGGTAGCCGGAAGTGTCAGTTCGGTAATGGCGGTGTTGCGGAACGCATAGTTGCCGATCGAAGTCAGTCTGGCGGGGAGAGTCACCGAGGCAAGAGCCGAGCAGCCGTCGAAATCGTTCGCACCGATAGATGTGACGCCGTCAGGAATGACGATCGAGGTCATGTTTTTGCAGTTTGTGAAAGCCCATGTGCCGATGGTTGTCAGAGTCGCGGGCAGATTGATTGCCGGAGTATCAGGAGTCTCCTCCTCATCCTTGACAGAGATTGTCTCAAGAGCCGTGCAGTCACGGAACATGTTCTGACCGATCGACTTCATGCTGTTGCCGAGAGTCACTTTCTTGAGGTTCGCGCAGGAATAGAACAGGCTCGAAGGCCCGGTTGTGATCGAATTGGGAAGTTCCGCCTCGGTGATTCCTGATCCCTGGAACACGTAAGTGCCGAGGCTTGTAACTGTTTCGGGGATTATGACAGACCTGATGGCTGCACAGTTCTGGAAAGCGTAGTTACCGATCGACGTGAGTGATGCGGGGAATGAGATTCCCGAAGCGGACAGGCGTTCGCGTGAGTCATCCCCTTCGGAGGAATCGGATACTGTCAGGTTTTCGAGCATTTTGCAGTTGGCGAATGCGCTTGATCCGATTGACTTTACTCCGGTTCCTATTGTGAGGTCGGTCAGATTGGGGCAGCCGTTGAAGAGGCCGTTGCTGACGGCTGTCACCGTTTCGGGAAGCCTGAACGAAGTGTTGGCGATACCTTTGAACGCCTCTGTGCCGATTGTGGTGATGCCTTCATGCAGTGTCAACACGAGACTTGAGCATCCGGAGAATGCAGTGTTGCCGATTTCAGTTACCGATGCCGGTATCGCGGCAGTCTCCAGAGAGGCGCATGAGGAGAACATGCCGGTAGAAATAGATTTGAGTGATTCGGGAAGAGTTACGCTTGTCAGGCTTGAGCAGTTCTGCATGGCATAAGTTCCGAATTCCTTTATATTGTCGCCGAAGACAAGGCTTTCCAACGACTTGCAGTAGGAGAAGCAATAAGAAGGAATGGCTGTCAGAGATTCAGGAATGTTGACAGATTCCAATGCGGAGCACTGGAAGAAGACGCGGTCGCCGAGTCTCTCTGTTCCTTCGGGAAGAATGATCGATTTTATGCCTGAATATGAGAATGCATATGTGCCGAGTTCCTTTACTGTCGAGGGGAGTGTGACCTCGGCGAGCTTTGTGCAGTCATAAAAGGTGTGTGCTCCGATCGTCTCGACCTTCGCGGAGATTGAGAGCGAGGTCATCTCGGATGCGCCGTAGAATGCCGAGTCATTGATGGCAGTCACCTTGTAATCGCGACCCATGAGGCGGATTTTTTCAGGCACCGTTACAGCTCCCGTATATGCGGCCTTGTTGGCTGCCGCTATCTTCGTGCGGTCAGGTTTGCCGTCGACTTTCGCATACGATACCTTGAGCGAGGGTGATTCTTCCGATGTGTCGGTCACATTGTATGTCACCCCGTCAAGGGAGAACGTATCGCCGGTGTTGACCGCGACAGTCATCACGTCAGTGCGTGAGAACCGTTTCCAGCCGGCGGCTTCCGCATACGTGCCGGTGAAACCGTCGGGTACAGTAAGGGTAGCCGATGAGTAGATGTTGTCGAGGAATGCCTCGGTGTCAAGTTCAGCAGGGTAGAAGGAGTCCGACTTTACCGACGAGACAAGTTTGCCGTAGAATGCCTTGTTTCCAATCTTTCTGACTGAGGCCGGGATGTATATATCCTTTATCTGAGTGTATGCGAAAGCCTCATCGGATATTTCCTCGACTGTCGACGGAACGGTCAGGTTGTCGGCGAGAGGAGAATACATGTATGCACCTTTAGGAATGACGCGCATGGCCTCCGGCAGAACCAGTGAGCGCAGCGACACGCAGCCTTTGAAGGCTTCTTCACCTATGCTTGTCAACGTTTTGTCAAGGTCAGTACCGTCGGCGCCCTTTATTTCCACAAGACCTTCATTCCATAAGAATGCGCGGGCTCCGATCTTGCTGACTGATGCCGGTATTGTGACCGAGACAATACCCGCGACATCGGCGAATGCTTCGTCGTCTATCTCGATTACCGTGTAGGTCTGTTCCCCTTCGCTGAAAGTGGAGGGAATCACGATGTCGGCGTTGTCGAAATCCCTGTAGGCCGCCTTTTCGATAGTGGTCAGCACAGAGGGGTTGACAACTTTGACGGTACCTTTCGAAAAGTCTATGAGCTTATAGAAAAGGTCGCCGACAGCAAATTCGGTCTTCGCTCCTTCAGGTATAAGTGATGGCGCGGATTTGAATTCCTTCCAGTCGCTGGGGTACATGTTGAGGGAGAAATTCCATCCGTCGCACGCACCGTCTTCAAGCACGCGTCCTGACGCTCCCCAGTTTGAATAAAGGAGAGTCTCACCGAGCGGACCGACCCAATAGCTCCAGTAACTCAGAAACCATCCGGCTCCCCAGTAATCGTCCTCGTCGAGAGCCAGCCAGTCGTCGTAGTCATAATCAGAACTGCCTCCGGATCCGGGCACATATCCTCTCGGATGCTCGAAAAAGCCATCTTCCGAGGTGTAGATCTCACCATCTTTTGTGTCAACGAGTGCGATGTCGCCGTCATTGTCTGCGTCCCACCCGAATCCGTTGATAGTATATCCGCCGAGCGGGTCGGTGGGAGAGGATACATTTGTATACTGCATCAGAGTGTACAGTCGCGGATTGTTCTTGACCACGGCCTTTATCATGTCAGTTCCGGTGGCCAGGCCGTCCCAGCGGTAGCCGAAAACTATGGCGTGAGTCTCGCGGGGGTCGTTCCACTGGATCACGAGGGCAGCCTTGTTCTCGCCCGTTCCGGTCCAGTTCTCGATGTCGTCGAATGTGAATTCATTCATCGGAAGTGCCGGAGCGTCAGGGTTGGGATCCCATTCCCAGTCGGATGCTTTCTGGCGTCCGTCGGCAGGGAGTGTGGCGGCATAGTCCGTGCCCTGCACTCTGGCGGGAATGCGTCTGGCCGCAAGCTGAGAGCCGGCTGCAAGCGCCATGAGGGCAATGCCGGCCAATAAGCGTGTCTTCATTGTTTTGTCAGTTGTTGTGTTTATGGTTGTTGTGTTTATGGTTGTTGTGTTTATTTTATGAGTTTTGTCGATTTGTTTCCCTGTCTGATCACGTAGCATCCGTGAGGCAGGGCGTCAACGGTCCGGGCGAGATCTTCCACAGCTGTCGAACCGATTCTTGTGCCATGCAGCGTGTATATTTCCGCGTTGATGTCAGTACGGGCTTCCGGGCTGCCGACAGATGTCTCGTTGTAGAGATGCGAGTAGCTGAGATCGTGCCATTGCTCGGACGCTCCGGTCTCGCCGTCGATTCTCCGCGGAGGGAGATTCTGGCGTCCTTCTCTGCCGGGCATGAAGACGACCGGGCCGTCGAGAAGCGCGTATTTCCATGCGTCAACCTGACCGTCAGACAGTTTTCTTGATGAATAACCGAGTCCTGAATAACTCAGTTCCTCGGAATCCGTGCCTCCGGTCCAATAGCTCCAGTAGCCGTCATACCACCCGGCGTTCCAGCGCTGACGGGTGTTGTCGAGAGGGCTGCCGGGCTGCCACCAGTCGTAGTCGTAGGCGGGATAGCCGTATTCGAGCGCATTGATCGGATGTTCGATGATGTTGGTTGCCTCCGCTTCCTGAATGGCGCGCCGGCAGTATACGGGGGTGAACATGCCCGGAGCCTTTGTCTGCCCCATCAGTTCGTTGGGTGTGAAATAGTCGAAGCTGACACGCGGATCCGAGCTGGCGCCGTCGAAATCGTATTCAATCTGCCGGACCACTTTCTCATTGCCCGGGAACTGGAATCCGATGCCGTCGACCGTGCTCCCCATCCAGCCTGTGTATTGTGTGAAGAGAAGGATATCGTCGTTGGCCGCAGCAATAGCGCGGAACATATCCTCACCCGAGGGCTGTCCTCCTTCATAATCGGCGGGGTTCCATCTGAATCCCCACACATAAGCCTCCTTCGGGCCGTTGTCCTGAAACTGCACCACAAGGGCGGAGCGGCACGATCCCTCTCCCGTCCAGAACTCTATCCGGTTCCAGTCGAGATTGAATGCCCCTGCCGACAGGGCTATGACGGCAGCCGGAATTGTGAAAATCAGTTTTGTGTTCATATCGTGAATTTTATGGAATGTCTGTTCTCTGAGTCTGTCATGATGTGGATTCCGCGGTCGAGCATGAGAGTGACCGTGCAGTCGTCTCCGATCGCGCGGAATGATGATACTACTCGCCCTGATGCATCGGTCACTGTGAATGTCTCGCCGTCGAAACCGCGCAGACGGGCTTTGCCTGCGGAAACGGATATTGTCTTTGTGGCGGATGGGAAGCCGGAGACATCGCAGTTGACCGACACGCTGACCGGAATGTAGGCGTAGGTCTCGCGGCCGTTTGATTCGGCGCGAAGAGCGAGGGCGGCGTTGCCCGGTTTTCTCGGACGGAGCGTAAGGATGCCGTTTTCTTCCGATACTTCGGCAATCTCGTCAAGTGCCGCGCCGGATCGCTCTTCCGCATCCTGTGCGCGTGTCACGCAGATGTTGTAGCCGATATTGTCGTTGTCGAAGGCAAGATCGCGGAGTGTGAGAGTGGCGGCGTCATCGTCGCTTTCAAGCGACAGGGGGGCGATGTCGATGAATTCCGGTGCGTAAGCGTCGGGGAAAATCGGTATCGACGGAAACCAGTAGTAGTCTCTGAGTCTGATTTCCGAAAGGAGTTCGCCAGATTCAGCGTCGATGAAGTTGAGCCAGTTGTAGCGGTAATTTCCGCTCGGAGCGGTGGTGGTGGCGAAAAGAATGGCATTGGTGCGGCTGTCGTGGCGCATGGTGGCGTAGATCTGCCGGTAGACTCCCGGAAACAGTCCCTCGGTGCGGGGGAAGACGTAGAACGGCTCCAGATCCGACGGATCGCCTTCGGTGTCCCATCTGTAGAGGGTGCCTCCGCTTGATGTGATGTCGGATGCTCCGCCGTTCCAGAAAAGCATGTTCCCGGCGGTCGATGCGAAGAAATTGGTCGATCTCCACGATCCCCAGCTGCACCCGATGCTTCCGGGCACTTCAGTCTCGCGGATCTTTTCTGTGGTGTCAGGATCTATTTCAGTCAGGATGGAGCGGTTTTTCGGAGCGTTCATAGTCGATGCGTACCACACGTGGCCGTCGGCTGTCTGGGTTATTCCCTGCACTCCGGTGTCGGGTATGGTGCGGACGGCCATGTCGGTTTCCGTGTCGATGACGTGGACTCCGGTTCCCTGCTGCAGGGCGTAGACATACCGGCCGGCGCGGACCATGTCGCCGATCTGCTTGTTGTAGAGCTGTTGGTTGCCGCCGATGTCGGAGCCTCCCCCCTCGGTGTCGTTGCTGATGCCCGGAATGTCGGTGTCAGACAGGGTGAAACTATCGTCATCCCATGTCAGCACGCGGATGCCCGAGTGGGTGCCGATATAGGCTTTTCCGGCTCCCGCGCCGACACACGCGCGCCCGTCGCCTCCGATTTCGTCGAAAGAGGCGAGACGGCGCAGTGTCCGGGCGTCGGCCACGACAAGCCGCCCGCCGCCGTTGGAGCGGATATCGCCTTTGTCGTTCTCCTGCTTTGACATGACAAACAGTTTGTCGGCGTATATCATGCCGTATTGCGAGGTCGCGCCGAAGCAGGCGTCTTCATTCTGTCGCGAGTAGGCATGATATACGATGTCGTTCTCATCCTCCGGGAGCGGAGTCCTTAGGTATGTCACAGAGCCGTTCTTGTGGGTGAACCATTCCTCGTTCAGCCAGAATGTGCCGTCAGTATGGTTGCCTGAGGTTTCGTCGGGGAGAAGATCGCTGACCGAGACATGATACGTGCGGGTGACCGCCGGATTGGCCACTGAGGTGAGTACAAGGTCGAACGTGCCGGCGTGGTAGGTGACAAGCTCGGTGAATTTTTCCGATCCGCCGACGGTGTAGGTGGTGGCCATGCCGTCGGCCGATGCGTTCTCAAGCCTGAACGACACGGACTTGTTTTCGGCGTCGGCCGGGGTTGTCTCCGTGCGTAGCGCGAGAATGTCGTGGAGTTCGAGTGCGATCTCGTCTCCTTCGATGCCGCTGAGGCGCACGTCGGTCACGGCGTTGCGTGTTATGGTGAAGCCGAGAAGTCCCGACACGGACCGGTCGCCTCTCGGATATACGGTATAGATGGCGTCTTCCGCTCCCTCAAGAATCTCGATTGTTCCCGCCTCGGTATCGATGATATACTTGTCGGGAGTGGTGACAATTAGTTCTTCGAGGTCGAAGAGTGCGTCGTGCGCGTCTGCCGGCTGATATCTCAGAAGAGAGGCTATCGGAGTCGGAGGCATGCTGACTGTCACATGGATTTCGGTGTCCTCGATCGACGTGACTGGCGAGGCTGAGGCTGTCAATGTCGATACGGACATGACCGCCGCAAGAGCTGCGGTCAGTGTCAAGGTCTGTTTCATGATGGTTTATGGTTGTTTGTGATGATTCCGCTTCAGGGAGGAGCCGGAGTTGCCGGGCAGTGGATCGTCGGGAAAGGCGCCGGGGAGCTGTATGTGCAGATCCTGTGCGCGGCTCAATTCTGTCGAGGTCTCCCCGAGCCAGCCGCAATACTGGTTCACGCCCGTGTAGACGCGAATGAAGTCGGCGCCGGGGAGGCTTACCGGTTTTCCCTCGTTGTCAACGGCATTGCCGATGTCGAACGAATTGAGGTCGGCATACTCGTTGGGGTGGTTGTCGACATATCCCCACGGATAGCTGTAGAGCACGTAGTATGTGCCGTATCCGCTTATGTCTTTCCCGTTGGGCGCGAGAAGCGAGCCTGAGAATGTGATGGAGTCGTCGCTGACCCAGCGCGGATAGTAGTCTTGCGTGTGGAACACGTTTTTCGGCATGTAACCCTCCGTGCCCTCGTTGTCGTGCCAGCGGATGTAGTAGAGGTCGTCGATGCTGTTCTCTTCGTCGGTCACGATCTGCCGCTGAGGGTCGGGGCGGCTGTAGGTCAGCGAATAATTGTGGCGTGTGGCGTCGGACCGGTATTCGCTGCCGGCAAGCTCGTACCATTCATCGTCGGGCAGCCCGTTGCAGTTGGTGTCATAGCTCACCATGACTATGCCCGGTTCGGCCGATCCCCCTTTGCGGTCGGGATCGGTAAGCTCGTAGAAGCAGTTCCCCCATATGCGGAAATCAGCTTCGCCCGGAATGTTGATCACCGTGTGGTCGAATCCGAACGTGACGTAACCCCCATATCCACCCAATGTGATCATGATGTCGTTGGTGCCTGATATGGATTCTTCGGCTTTGCGCGTCATGTCGGTATATGTGTCTCCCTCCTCGTATTCGGGCATCTTGTTGACGAACTGGCCCGGGGCAGGGTTGTATTCATAGACGCGTGCTATGTAGGGACTGTATTCTATCTCCTCGTGAAGCACATTGACCGTGAACTCATGTTCATAGGGGGTGTCGGGATCTATGATCTCGAACTTCAGCGAATAGCGTCCCTCCTCGGCGTCGATGAAAATGAAGTCGCGTGTCTCGGCTGCGGTTTCCGTTGTTCCGTCAGGTCGGGTCACGGTCCATCTGTATGCGCTGCCGGTCAGTGCAGGGTGCAGATCGAGCTTCTGCATGCGGTTTATGTAGTACGTGTCGTCGATGCCGAGGCTCACTGTGGGAATGTCGGCTGTGCAGCCCGACAGCAGGGCGGCCGTACATGCGGGGATGATAATGCGGGCGGTTCTCATCGGGGCAGGAATGTTATGTGGGCGGGTATGTCGCCGGTTCGCACGCTCCACTTCTTCCGCCCTTCGCGGTCGAAACAGTAGAGCGTGCCCGACGATACGTAATTCTTTGCGTCAGTCACGAATATGTCGCCGGTCTCGGGGTGGATGGCTATTCCGTATGGAATTGTGATCTCCTTCTCTGTGCCGTCGGTTATGAATCCGGTCGATACGATTTCATGGGTGCGCACATCGATGATTCCGTAGCTGACGGTGTTGGAGGCCGTGTAATTATTCCACTCCGTAGCATAGAAATAGAGCGAATCCCCTTTTATGGCCATGTTTGAGCATGCCGTTGCGATCGTGTCGGTTACCTCCATGGTATTGTAGCCCTTCTTCTTGGCGAGCACGTAGAGACGCGACGGTCTTGTCTGGTAGTCTCCGCGCGAGCTGACCCATATCTGGCCGTGGCTGTCTTTGCGGAGGCGGTGCAGGTTTATGCCGACGGGAATCTGCCTGACCTGCTTGAAGTCGATCATCTGGATTACCGACACGGTGTTGTCGTACTGCGGGGCGCGGTATCCCCCCGAATTGGCCACATACATATAGTCGTCGACCACCTCCATCTCCTCGGGCTGGTATCCGACGGTGACCTTGCGTGTCACGGCAAGGGATGTGGTGTCGACCTCGTAGACGGCACCCTTGGGTGCGTTGGCGTCGATCAGCACCGGGCCGACATAGCTGCTGACGTAGGCCTTGCCACGGTGAAACCTCACATAGCGGCAGTTGGGTATGTCGATCTGGCCGAGCCGTATGCCGCTGCGGGCATCCATCACCTCGACCTTGTGCGAGCAGTTCACAACGACATATAGCTTCGATCCGTATATGCCGATGTCGTTGCCCACGTCGCCGAGTTCCTTCACTACGTCGGGATTGCGCTCGGCATAGAAATTGCGGGCATATAGCCCGGTGAGGTAGTCGAAATAGTCGAGCGTACACTTGTTCGACCCCATGTTTCCCTCGTTGACCAGGTAGAAGCCGCGGATGCGTGTGTCGGCCGCCGGGTATTCGGGGATGATGTCATACTCCGTCGGAACCACAAGCTCGTCCTCGCGACAGCCTGTGGTCACCGACAGGAGTGGCAAAAAATAAAAGAAAAATCTCTTTATCCGTTTCATTTCTGTTGTTGTTGCTGGTCAGATCTCGGCGGTTATGGTGATGCGGAAGTTGCGCTTAGGCATCGGATAGTTCAGTATGACGTCGTAGTCCTGGCTCAGCAGGTTGTTGATCTCAAGCAGGGCGCGGAGCGACAACCTGCCGAGTCTGAGATCCTTGCTGACGGAAATGTCGGAGGTATACCAGGGCTGGGTGTAGTTGTAGCGTATGTTTTCCTGCTGGTTGTAGCGTTCTCCGACGTATATCCAGGAATAGTTGAGTCCCCATCCGCGCCACTGCGCGTTGGCTACAGCCGCGCCCGAATTGCGCGGTATGTATGGAATCTGGTCGCGGTAGTAGTTGTCTGACGGATCGGTGATGTCGATCGCCCTCTGGAACGTGTATTGGGCGCGGGCGGTGATGTAGAGTTCATCGACCGGATTGACGGTTATGAGCGCGCTGACATCCACTCCGCGTATGTCGACGAGCCCGAGGTTGAGCATTGTCCATCTGAACTGCTGCCCTTTGGGATACGCCACGATCTTGTCGCGGACACGGTTGTAGTATACGTCGGCGCTGACCCGGGCCGCGCTGACAAACGATGTGCGCGACGAATGGTCGTAGAGCAGGCCGGCGTTATACTGGGTGACACGTTCGGGATTTAGCTTCGAGTTGCCCATGTCGGCGTAATAGAGGTCGTTGAATGTCGGCATGCGGAACGACTGCTTGAAGAAGGCGCGGATAGAGAAGTCGCGGTTGCGCAGCGGAATGACCGATGCGAACACCGCCGGAGTCAGCACATGCTTGTCGGCGGGTGCCTCCTGCCCCTGGATGCGGTCATGTATGAATGTGGCCAGGCAGCTTGCCTGCAGACGGAAGCGGGAAAGGTCGAGCGCAGAGGCCGCCGATATGAAATTCGATATGCGGTCAGGCTTTACGAATCCGTAGACATCGGCATCGAGCGTGTTCCACATGAAGTCATAGCTTGCCGATACGCGCCATATGCCGGAGATCTCGTATTCGTTGGCCGAAGAGAAATATATCTCTTTCTGTCGGTAGAGGTTGTCGATCTTCACCTGCTTGTCGTCGTTGTTGACGTAGTGGGTGCGGTAGGCGGAATATTTGACGTTGTTGAGAGTGGAGAATCTGCCGAAGAAACCGCTGTATCGTGCCTGTGCGAACGAGTTCGTGTCCCAGATGCGCTCGCCGCGCCGCCAGACATTGTTGACGATGGCGCCGGGCACTCCGCGTTCGGAGTTGTAATTGTAGACTTTGGCCATCCATGAGCCGTTGCGCAGAGCCCCGTAAGTGTTGAGTTCGAGCCGGGTGGCGTTGATGTCGCCGTTCTGGCGTGTTGCCACAGTGTCGTAGGCGAGTTCTCCGGCCGGATTGACGCGCCGGTAGCGGAACTTGTACTTGCCGCTTGAGTTGACCCACTCGGCGCTCAGCGAGGCCTTCACTGTCTCGCTGAGTTTCACTTCTATGAGCGCCGATGGGTTCAGAAGATCGAACGAGCCGGTCCTTACCGTCATTCGTGCGTGATAAGTCTCCCCCTCGCCGAACTGCGGCGTGCGGGTGCGCATGTAAATCGTTCCGGCCGACCCGAAGTCTTTGGCCGGCTGCAGAATCTCGCTTTTCTGGCCGTTGTAGAGAGAAAGGGCCTCGATGTTGTCGAGTGAGAATTGTCCGAGGTCGATCTGTCCGTTCTGTGCGTTGCCCAGTTCGACGCCGTCGTAGACCACGCCGGTATGGTTTGTGCCCATCGACCGGATATTGACGGTCTTGATGCCTCCGACGCCTCCATAGTCTTTGACCTGCACCCCCGAGAAGTATCGCAGGGCGTCGGCGACGCTGTTGGAGTTGAGTCCTTTCAGCTCCTCGCCCGAAAGTGTCTGCGCCGGAATGACGTCGCTCCCCGGCCGTGAGGCAGAGACGACGATTTCGTCGAGATGGCGTGTGCTGTCAGCCGCCTCAGTGGCTGAGGCGTGTGCATTGAGATATGTGGCGAGCAGAGCCGCGGTCAGAGTCAATGTCTGTTTCATGGTGTGTCGGGGCGCAAAAAAATCCCGTCTGCGCATCCGGGGATACGCCGACGGGATTGTATGGTATTTGCGCGCCGGTCCGCGTGCGCGGACGCACGCCAGACTTTTGTCTCGCTGTCTGCTTATGCCGATCATCTGCCCATTGTCCCGCAGGCGTTGTCGTATGTGGGTCAACGGCAGGTCTTCTGACTTGTCCGAGATCTTCGCGCCTTCTCGGGACACCGTGTCCCAATGGCCGTGCGAAGTCTCTGTGGGTGGACTTACAGCAGCGGGTACTGTTCCGGATTCTCACCGGATTCCCTTTTGATCCTCATTCCCTCTCTTGGGCAGGATACCGTTTTCCGGCGGCAAATTTAATCAAATATTCCCGATCTTCCAAAAAAAATCGGAACACACTTGCCGGACGGAGCGAGACATGGACTGCGCCGGACCCTGGGCCAGACCCGGCGCCGGGATCAGAATATGACTTTGGTGGCTTTGCCTCCGCGGCGCACGATGTAGAGTCCCTGTGCGGGTTCTGCCACGCGTCGTCCGTCGATGGTGTAGTATTCGGCGGCTGCGCTCTCGTCTGCTTCGGCGGAGATCGCGTTCACGCCCGATTCGATGTCGCCACCTATGCGTGCATGACGGAAGGTGAAGATGTCGGTGTCCTCTTTTTCCGCGCTTGTCGAGGGATCTTTGGAGTATGATGTGGCCGCGTTGTCGAACACTGACGGATCGTAGGGGGTTGATCCGATCGCTCCCTGTCCGTATGTGTCGATTACCATGACGCCGATGCCGTTGTCTTTGATATACTGTTCGGTAACTCCGAGTTTCGAGAGGGGGAACTTCCATTCGTAGAATGTGTGTTTGTCGCGTGCCACCTCGCCGATGAGATCGACAAATCCTTCGTTTGTGCGCAGTTCTTCGGGGTCATATCCGAAATCAGCCTGTCCCCATATGTGCTCGATGTCGGGGAGAAGTCCGTTGGCCACGCCATAGAACGGCTCGCTGCCGAAAGTGACGCAGTAAGGTTCGTCATAGCTTGTCGTGCCGTTTGCGTCGGGGAAGAAGAGCGCGGGCACACCGACTGTCGGTTTTGTGTTGCCGAGCCAGATGCAGTCTGTGCCGTTGCGCATCACGTTATACTGTCCGTCGGCGTCCCATATGGTGTTGCCGTTTGTGAGCACACCCTCGAATTCCTTGTCGGGGTCAAGGTCGAAAGCGAGCATTATGCGGCCGTCCATCATCCAGGGACGGTGTCTGTCGTTGTCGGATTTTCCGTCACCTGCGGCATCCCACACGGCATAGACGTACTGTACGCCGAGATAGAGGTTGTCGGTGTCGTAGGCGGCATAGACCGCGTAAGAGTCGATGACCGGATATTCATGCTTCCCTCTGAAAGCCGAGGCTATGTCGCGGGCCACACCCTGACAGATCAGATCGTTTTCCGTCCAGTTGGACAGCGCGTTGTCGGCTGTGCACTGGTAGTTGGTGCCTGGGTGCATTGTGAATTGCACGTTGACCGTGCGGTTGCTGCCGTTCTTTCCGTCGGGATTTACACGGTAGTATTCGGTCTCAAGTTTTCCGTTGACAGCTTCGATTATGTTGCGCTTCGTATAGATGAAGGTCTGGGTCTTCTCGACTCCTTCGTCGGTTACTGTCAGGGTGCGGAGCTCTGTGGACTTGCTGAATGTGAGCGGCGAGGAATAGACCGGAGATGCTGCTGTCGGCGTGCTCCCGTCGGTGGTGTATCTGATCGGAACCGACGGAGAGACTGTAAGAGTTACGGTTATCTGGTCAGAGAAACGTGTGCCGGTGCGCGGATTCGCTGTCACTGTGGCGGTTGTCGGTGCCGGATCTCCGGTATAGACTCCCTCGTCTGTCAATTTCCCTTTTTCTCCGCCGGCCCCTTTATAGAGATGTCCGTTGGCCGGAGCCTGGGATGAATCGGCTGTCTGGTAGCTGTCGCCTTCGAGAGTGGCGTGCTTGAAAAGAAAGCGGGTTGCACTTGACGGCGTCGAGGGGAAGGTGTAAGCCCAGATATCGCCATCCACATGGTCGATCTCGATGCCGGGCCATTCGGTCTGCAGGTTGCCCCAGTAATGTATTCCGACACTTTCCCATTGTGTGGCGGAATTGTCATAGTAAATGGTGAACCCGTCGGCCAAGGAGGGTAGAGCCGGCAGCATCAATGCTGCCAGAGCATAAAGAAATCGTGATTTCATTTGAGGTTTGTAATGAGTTGTAGGTTAACTTGGTATGCTTGTAAATCTGTTGCGGCGCATGGATGGATGCCTTTTGCCGCCAAATCAGGATGCAAACTTACTCAATATTTTCCAAACCTGCAAATCCGATACATTTCATTACCGCATAGTACAGAAACTGACTGCGGCCGGAGGTGTCAGATAATGCGGCCGTCGGCCATCCGGATGGTCCGGTCGGCGATCTCGCTCACTGACGGGTCATGGGTGACGATCACGAATGTCTGTCCGAGGCGTTGGCGCAGATCGGATATCAGGGAGCGGATCTCGTCGCGGTTGCGCGAGTCGAGGCTTCCGGTCGGTTCGTCGGCGAAAACCACACGCGGGTCGTTTATAAGGGCGCGTGCCACTGCCGTCCGCTGCCTCTCGCCGCCCGACATCTCAGACGGTTTGTGGCGCAGTCTCTCTCCGAGGCCGAGCATGTCGAGAAGCTCCGACGCCTTGTCGAACGCTTTCCGACGGGGTGTTCCTGCTATCAGCGCGGGCATGGCGGCGTTCTCGACCGCGGTGAATTCCGGAAGTAGCTGGTGGAACTGGAAGATGAATCCGATATTGCGGTTGCGGAACTCCGACAGCCTGCGGTCGTTGAGACCCGACAGGTCGGTGCCGTCATATATCACCTTGCCGCTGTCGGGGCGGTCGAGCGAACCTGCTATCTGGAGCAGTGTGGTCTTTCCGGCTCCGCTCGGGCCGACGATGGTGATTATCTCGTTGTTTCCGACGGTCAGGCTGACATCCGAGAGCACGGCGAGACTGCCGTATGATTTGCATATGTTTCTTAGTTCGATCATTTGTGGGGGCTTGTCAGGTCGTTTATGACTTTGCTGGCGAGAAGAATGCCGAAGAGAGAGGGGATGGTGGCGAGGGTGCCGTAAGAACTCCGCTTGTTGCGCTCGTCGAGGGCTATCACCGCACCGGCGCGCGGCGCTTCCGAACTTGCCACCACTCGCAGCGGGCGCCGCAGACCGAGTTTCTTAA
Source organism: uncultured Muribaculaceae bacterium (assembly GCA_947176745.1). Lineage (GTDB taxonomy): Bacteria > Bacteroidota > Bacteroidia > Bacteroidales > Muribaculaceae > Lepagella. The sequence continues at coordinate 4,483 of CAMWRV010000021.1, read as the reverse complement.
GCCGCTGTCGCACCGCGCGGGCGAGACCGTCTTCGCGTGTCTCCCACAGGTCGGCATATCCTGCTTTTGTCGGGTCGAGACGTCCGCCTGCTCCCATCGAGGATATGACGGGTATGCGGTTGCGCAGACAGTGGGCGAGAAGTGCTACTTTCGGTGCAACTGTATCGATGCAGTCTACCACGTAGTCATAGCCCGGATCAAGAAGAGACGCCACGTTGTCGGGAGTTATGAAGTCGCTCACCGCGAGCACGTCTATGGCGGGGTTGATGGAGAGAAACCGCTCGCGGAACAGTTCTGTCTTCTGCCGGCCTATGTCGGGTATTGTCGCGATCAGCTGTCGGTTGAGGTTGGTCACCGACACGCAGTCGGCGTCCACAAGGGTGAGGTGTCCGGTCCCGCTGCGGGCAAGCATCTCGGCGGCATATCCTCCCACACCGCCGACGCCGGCCACAAACACGCGTGCGCCGGCAAGACGCGCGACTCCCCCGGAGCCGATCAGCAGCTCCGTGCGGTCGTTCCATTTTTCCGCATTTTCGTTCTGAACCACGGTCAATATCCTGTGCCGGGAAGCCAGCTTCCCTTGAATCCGGTTTCCTCAATTGTCTTTTCCACAGCGGCGGCTGTCTCGGCGTTCTCCGGTATGCCGTGAGCTTCGAGAACCTTGTCGGCGCTGTCGAGATCAAGTTTCCACTCCGCATCGGGGAATTTTGCGCTCACGGCCTTGATTATCGCCGAACTGCAGCCGGCGCATTTCGCATTTGTCTTGAATTTCATAATTTGTGATTCTGATAAAAAGTTTATGAATAGATAACGGACGGTGGAGTAGAACTATTTCTGCAGACGCAGTGAGTTTGCCACCACACACACCGACGAGAGAGCCATTGCCGCAGAGGCGAACATCGGCGTCAGCAGGAAGCCTGATGATGCCAGAACGCCTGCGGCAAGCGGTATGCCCGTCACATTATAAACAAACGCCCAGAAAAGATTCTCTTTGATGATGCGTATTGTCTTGCGTGAGAGCGCGAACGCCTCGGGAAGAGCCGAGATCCGGCCTCCGACGAGAGTGAGCTGCGCCACCTCTATGGCTATGTCGCTACCTCCTCCCATGGCGACAGACACATCGGCCTCGGCAAGAGCCTCGGCGTCGTTGATTCCGTCGCCGGCCATGGCTACTGTGTGCCCCTCTTCGCGCAGTCGGGCCACAAACCGGTATTTGTCATCGGGCATGGCCTCTGCGCGGACTTCGGTTATCCCCGCGAGCGAGGCGATATGCCGGGCCGTCGCCTCGCGGTCGCCCGTAAGCAGAATGACCTCGCGTCCGCTCGCGCGGAGTCTTTCTATGGTCTCTTTTATGCCGGGCTGCAGAGAGTCAGCCACCTTGAATGCGGCTGCCGGCTCGCCGTCGGCGGAGAGGATAACGACTCCGGCTCCCTCGGCAAGCCAGTCGCGGGTGGCCTGTGCGATAGGGCTGTCGGGTTCTGATGCAAGATCCGCGCCCCCGAGTCTGAATGCCATGCCTGAGGTCTTGAAAGTCATTCCTTTGCCGGGAGTGTATTCAAAACTTTCAGGTTCGGATGCCGAGATTCCGAGAGACCGGAAATAGGAGCACAGAGCTTCAGCCAGAGGGTGTGTCGATCTGAGTTCCGCTCCGTAGGCGGCAGCGGAAAATTTCATGATATCGGCTCCGGGTTTCCAGACAGATTCGCTTACTACAGGATGCCCCGATGTTATTGTGCCCGTCTTGTCGAGCACCACCGTGTCAGTCTTGTCGAGAAGTTCGAGTGCCGTGGCGTCTCTGACGAGGATCCCGCGGCGCGCTCCGCGGCCGATTCCGACCATGATGGCCGTAGGGGTGGCGAGTCCGAGCGCGCAGGGACAGGCTATGACAAGCACCGACACCGCGCACACGAGAGCGCGGGCAATGTCTCCCGATATGATTGCCCATGCCGCGAATGTGATGACCGACACCGCTATGACCGCCGGTACGAACCATGCGCTGATGCGGTCGACCAGTCGCTGCACGGGGGCTTTCGATCCCTGTGCCTCGCGCACTGTTCTGACGATACGTGCAAGTTCGGTGTCGGCCCCTACGCTGTCGGCGCGGACGGTCAGAGTGCCGGTGCCGTTGAGAGTCCCGGCTGTTACGGTGCATCCGGGTGTCTTCTCCACACGTTCCGGCTCGCCGGTAAGCATGCTTTCGTCGACAGCGCTGAGTCCTGACGTCACTGTCCCGTCTACAGGGATTCGTTCTCCCGGACGCACGGACACAAGCATTCCGGTCTTGATCAGGCTCACCTCGGTCTCGCGGAATTCGCCGTCGGCTCCGGCCGCAAGTGCTGTCTTCGGCTGGAGTCCGGTCAGTGCGCGGAGCGCAGCTCCCGTGCCGCGTCGCGAACGCATCTCCATCAGTTTGCCGGTGAGCACGAAAGTTATGATCATCGCCGCTCCCTCGTAATACAGGTCGGCAGAGTGGCCGCGCGAGGTCATGACTTCAGGGAAGACCGTGTTGAATGCCGAGAAAAGGAAGCTGACAGATGTCGATATGGCGACAAGCGTATCCATTGTAGGCGCTTTTGCTGCAAGGCTGCGGAAACCACGTCTGAAGAATCCCGCCCCGCAATAGAGCATGACTGTCAGGGTGAGTGCCATATACACCCACTCCTCGCCGCGGAAGTGGAAATGCACCATGCAGAACGCCGCCACCGGCAGCGACAGGATCCAGGCCACAATCAGGCGTCGGCGCATGCTGCTGTATTCGGCGGCCTCGCGCCGTTCTCTCTCGGCGTCGGCGCGCGCCTCGTCGCTCTCGGTTATAAGCACATAGCCGGCCTCGTCGAGCGCGCGTCTCATGGTGTCGGGCGAAGTGACAGCCGGATTCCATGTCACTGTGGCCGAGCCTGTGGCGAAGTTGACGTCGGCTTCCGTCACTCCGGGGAGCGAGGCGAGGGTCTTCTGAACTGTGCCGGCGCACACGGCGCACATCATGCCGGTGACCGGAAATGTCTCTTTGACAGAATTCTGTTTTCCCATGTGAGGTAGCCTGTTACAGATTGCGTATACGCCATTCGGCGGGATAGAGGTTGTTGGCTCGGTTGCCGATGTTCTTGACGAATCCGAGCGGATGGCCTTTGTAGGTCACCACCGTGAATCCGCGCGGCGCGTCGGCGTCGAGGCGTATCGCCTCGTGGCGCAGATAACTCAGAGCGGCGGCTTCGTCGAGTTCGGCCACCGGGTAGCGGCCCGAGGGGAAGGCGGTGGAAAGAGCCCATTCCGAAGCCGGTATCTCGATTTTTCCTTTCAAGGAGACTGTAGGTATGCCGTCAAGGATCACGCGCGCTTTCTTGCGCAGGAATGCGAGAGCCTTCCGGTCTGATTGCGGGTGCGGTTCGCCAGGTTTGCGCAGCACCGCGGCGAAAAGCCCCTCTCCGCGTGTCAGGTGTGGCATGAACCGCATGACCGGCAAGTCGCATCCGACGCCAGTCGCAATTCCCCATTCGGCAGGAAACTCCATGTCGATCGGTTCAAGTCCGTGCCTGAAGGAAAGCCACTCGACGTTCTCTTCATTTTCCGTGCGGTTAAACGTGCAGGTCGAGTAAATAAGGAATCCTCCGGGCCGTAGGGAGGCCACGGCATTGTCGAGAATCTCGCGCTGCAGCGCGGCGCACTGTGCGACAAGCCTCGGGCTCCATTGCGCCGCCGCAGTCTCATCCTTGCGCATCATGCCTTCTCCCGAGCATGGGGCGTCGACGGCCACTATATCAAAGGCTTCTCCCGCTTCGGCATAGACAGACGTCTGCGAGCATGTGGCAAGAATGTCTGGATATCCCCATTTGAGAAGATTCTCGCGCAGTATCTTCGCACGCTGCGGCATGACCTCGTTTGCAACCACGGTGAATCCGTCGGGAAGGGCGTTTATCATCGAAGTGGTCTTTCCGCCGGGAGCGGCGCAGAGGTCGAGGGCGATTCCCTTTTGCGGCAGATTATATTTTCTGAACAGTTCCGCCACGATTGCCTCATGGATCATTGAGGATGCTTCCTGCACATAGAAAACTCCGGCATGCAGAAGCGGATTGAGTGTAAACTGCGGACGCTCGGCCAGATAAAAGCCCGACGGGCACCATCCGACGCGTTCGGCGCCGGGGTATCCGGCATCGGCGGCATCGGCGCACTTGCGGCGGTTGATCTTGAAACTCACTTCGGGAGCACCCGACATCGCGGCTGCGAAGGCGGCGGTGTCGATTCCTGGCAAAGCGTCTATTTCCTCAAGAAATCCTTCTGGCAACATAAGAAGTTGTTTAAACTAATTTACGAAACCTAAGAAGTGTCTAAAATTGTTTCTTAATGGCAATCTTTATTAATCTTTTGGGCATCTTTGACCTCTCTCATCGGCACCAACCGAAAGGTTGCTGCCTCTTCGACAGGCCAAATCTGCTCCAAAATATTAATAAATCTTACCATTAAAATTAGTTTAAACAACTTCTAA
>CAMWRV010000020.1 GCA_947176745.1 uncultured Muribaculaceae bacterium | reverse complement strand
TTTTAATTATTCTATTGCATTATTAACATCTTGAAATAAGTTTAAACAACTTCAAAGTGTTAAAACCCTCCTTGAATCTTGATTATAAATACAGCAGCATTTCTAACAATATCATTTCACAAATAATCTCGAATGAACGAGAAATCAGAGAAATGGTCAAGTATCGTGATGAACTGTTGCCGCTTCTTATGAATGGTCAGGTTTCAGTTATGCCGACAGAGGTAAATTGCGATTTAGCCGCGTGCAAATCCAACTTTTTATTGCTAATTCTTTGTTATTGTTATATTTTAAGTCTAATCGGCTACAGGACAATCAGGCAACAGAGTATAATTACTTAAGTTATTGTGGATAAAAGATTAGCGCGTTCCTCTGGCTTCGGGGCGTGCGTACGCCGTCGGTCTTGAGGAACGCGCTTTTGCGGGGAGGGAGGAAACCGGGAAACTTGAATTCCCAGAGGGAAGAAGCAGAAGAGAGAGAATCCCGGAGGGAGAGGACTCCCTGAAAGGGAGGGAATTTCAGGAGGAGAGGAAACGGGGCGGGTCAGAAGTCGTAGGAGAAGCCGAACTGGGCGAGGCCCTGGGCACCGAAACCGAGTTCGCCGAAGAAGTTGAAGCCGCTTCCGAGCTGAACGCGTGCTCCGATCGGCGAGATCTGACCTGCGAAATATGTCTTGTTGTATGAATCGCTGAATTTTGGCGCGAGGTGCGAGATCTCTACACCGAGACCTACGTGGGCGTAGAGGGCAAGAATGCCTGTGCGGTAATAGTCATATTTCGCATTCATCAGGATGGCGTGGTAGTAGAGATCCGAGTGATTCGGGCCGCCCTTTGTAGTGGCTGACGAGAACGTGTAGGAGGGGCCGATGCGGAAACGGGAACCGATGCCGAAGTCGACACCGACATTGACCGCTCCCCATGCTGTGTTGACTCCGCTCCATCCGTCGTGACAGTCACATGCGTCCATCTGAGTGTAGCCGCCGTATGAGGCGTAAAGATTCACATTCTGGGCCGACGCCGGAAGAACGAGCGCGGCGGCGGCAATCAAGGGTAAAAAAAGTTTCTTCATAATGTGTGTGTGTGTAAATTAGTGAAGTCGGTTATAGCTTGTTTAATAATATCAACCATCTGACAGTGCCGAAAGAGCGGAGTCGGGAGCCGGACGACATTGCCGTGCCGTCATCATCGCCACGGGAACTCCTCGGGAAGAGGCTTGCCCTTGACCGCCATACGTACGCATGAACAGAATTCGCGTATCTTATTCTTGACGGCTCCGGTGTCGCATCCGAGCACCTTGAAGAGAAGTCCCGCGCCGTTGGGAAGCGTGGTTATTCCGGTGGCGATACGGTTTTTCCTGTCGAGCGTCGCCGGGGTGGCAGCATTGATTTTCTCAGCGGTGTCCGGGGGGGTCATGACGATGACGTTGGCGAATATCTCGAATCCGCCCATTATGCCAAGCTGACGCGGATCCGACTGTGCGGGATCGATCACGAACTTCTCGCGGAAAAGCTGCGTGCCGTCCGGCCGCTCGCCGTGGCTGCATACCGACAGAAGGTCGTAGTCGAACATCTCCCCTTCTCCGTAGTATTTCCTGCCGGGCATATAGATCTCGGAGTAGAATACGGTGGCCGTGGGGTGAACAGACAGACGCGTGTCGCATATGAACCGGGTGTGGCGGCATGGAAAGACCGGCTCGGGCATGAACTCGAGATATGCGCCCTCTTCAAGCACGATGTTCTGGATCATGCCCGAATAGTTGTATTTCATCTCGGCGAGCTTGGTGGCTGCGCCGGTCGATATCCACCCGAAGGCATTTTTCTCGACGATGATATCCTGCTGGTAGCGGTCGCCGTCGACATTGGGGCCTCCTGAGGAAAGGATGTAGAGGCAGGGCATCTCGGGCATCTCCTTGTCGAAGTAGAGCTCCTGCTGCGCGATTAGAGGCACACGCCTGTCGATCTCGCGCAGGATGCTCTTGCCGTCGGGGTCGAGGGCAAAACGCAACTTCAGGTAGCCGTGTTTGCCGGGAGCGCCGACATACATGGCGTCGGGTTCCCTGAGGTATGGCCGCATCTCATATGCTCCGGAGAAATCTACTTCGGGCACAGAGGCGGTTTTCAGTCTGTCAGCTGCGTGATCCATATACTGTCTTATTTTTCGGTTTTGTCAAAAAGCGCCATCTTGAAGATAAGATCCACAAGACCGTCTATACCCTCTCCCGTCATGCAGTTTGTGAAGACAAAAGGCTTGCCGGGACGCATGAGCTTCGAATCATGATCCATCACCTCAAGGCTGGCGTGGACGTATGGAGCGAGATCCGTCTTGTTGATCACGAGGATATCGCTCTGCGATATGCCCGGACCGTCCTTGCGGGGGATCTTGTCGCCGGCGGCCACATCGATCACGTAAATGAAGAAGTCGACAAGAGCCGGCGAGAAAGTCAGCGTCAGGTTGTCGCCGCCCGATTCGATCAGCACGATGTCGGTGTCGGGAAACTTCGCCTCCATCTCCTCGACGGCGGCGATATTCATCGACGGATCCTCGCGCACTGCGGTGTGGGGGCAGGCTCCGGTCTCGACGCCAATGATCATGTCTTCGGCGAGGACGCCCTTGAGAGTCTTGCGCACATGTTTGGCATCTTCGGTGGTGACGATGTCGTTGGTGATGATGAGCACTTTCTGTCCGAGCTCAAGAAGTCTCGGTGTGATGGCCTCGATAAGGGCCGTCTTTCCGGAGCCCACGGGGCCTCCGATTCCTATTCTGCAAGTCTGTGACATAGTCTATAATTGTTGGGAGTTAAGAGCTTGTTTAATAATAAATGTTACCGTCAGGGCGGTCAGTCACCGAGCAGATTTTCGCTTGCGATGAAGGAGTTATGGGGTTCCATAACGACTGAAGAGCAGGCGGAAATATGCCGGTGAATGACCGGTAAGAGGTAATCTTTCTCACGATTTTAAAGTTTTTTTCATTTGTTTCGCAATTCAGCAAGAGCCTGTCGGATTCTTAAGTTACCTCCGGTCTCGCATATCTTGGACGCTTTCTGACCTGTTCCTCAGTCGTGTACAAAAGTACACTCCATCGTCACATGCCAAAAATCGTCGCAAGCTATGCGACCCTGACGGCAACATTTATTATTAAACAAGCTCTAAACATGGCAACGCGTCAGTTCATGAACATGCGCATGTTGCCCTTTTCGTGGAGAGAGGCGATGATGTCGAGCTGTGGGAAGAACGCGTTCATGTCGTCGGGCGACATGCGGGCGGCCTTTTCATACAGTCCGTCGGTGCGCGCGGCAAGGTCGAAGAGGATCTTCTGGGTATCGTAATGCGATACGCGGACGCACCGCAGAGCGGCCGAGAGAACCATGTTGATCACGCCGTACTGGTGGGCGCAGAACATCTCGCACTCGTCTATACCGGCTGCCGCATATGCCAGCCCCTGGCCGACGGGATATGTGCCGGGCAGATCGCCCGAACGGATGTCGCCGAGCCAGCGCGATATGATCTCCGAGTCAAAGAGCCGGGCGGAAAGCTCGGCGAGTTTCTTGCCCATGCGCTGAAGCATGAGCCTCGCCTCGGCATTCATCTTGAAGCGCAGAAGCGCCTTGTCGACTTCAGCCACGGCATCATAGTCGCCGGCCAGATATGCCCTGTGGGCATGGATGGCGGCGACTCCGTCGCTGAAGGCCGCCTGCACCGCCTGCGAGGCCACGAAGTCGCGCAGAGTGGCGGCGTCAGTGACCACATTCTCATAAGCGGCCGTCTCCAGACCGTTGGAGAAAGAGAACGTTCCGACCGGGAAGGTGGAATCGGTGAACTGCAGCAGATGCATTATCGAGCGGAAGCGGGCCGAACGCTGCTCGGCCGATTCGGCAGGGGGTGAGCATTTACGGCTCTTTTCAGTGTGTGTGCTCATGGGCTATTCCGTTTTCATCAAAATGGATGTGCGCATGGCCGTGATGACAGCCGGGTTCCGGATGCACATGCGCATGACTCTCCTGGCCTGCTCCGCCGAAGAGACGGCGGATCTCGTGAGGCGCGAGATATGGAATTATCTCAAGGCCTTTCTGGAATTCATAAGTGATCCCTTCGAGATGATGGGTCTCCATGACAGAGAGCATCACCTTACGGTCGACGGTGAGGGGCACATATACTTTCGTGCCTTTCACCACGGCTGGCCAGTGCTGGTTGCCGATGGCATGCCCGAGCTCGACCGAGCGGCGGATCATGGTGTCGGGATCCTGCGATACAAGCGCGCTCATGTCGATGACAAGCACCGGACTGAGTTCGACACGAAGCACCACGGCCTTTCCAGCCTCAGGGTCGAAAGCGATCACATCGCCGTCGACCACCTGCGTGTGGCGCTTGAGCGCCACAGGATATTCGGCACCTCCGATACCCTTGCCGAGAAAACGGCTTTTCTGAGCCGTCCACTGGTCGAGGATCACATAATCGACATCGCATTTCTCCACTTTCGCGGCCCATTCGGGATCGCGGTTGACATTTCCTAAGATTTCAGTATATACAGTCATATGTTTTCGTAATCTTGAAGTGATGGGGTTTCGTAACCTCGGGTGACATCCGGAAAGACCGGACGAAAAATCAAGAATAGCCGGAAGCCGCACACACGGGCGCGACTCCCGGCCGTATTTAGTTATGAGAACCAGTAAAGCTGAGCGAGAGAGAGTTTGTCGGCCGGCGGCACGGTTGCCTTGTATCCGTCGATCGAAACCTCGAATGTCTCGGGATTGACCTCTATGGCCGGAGTAGCCGTGTTGCGCACCATGTCTTTCTTGGTGATCTGACGGCAGCGGCGCACCGGATAGATTATGCTCTCAAGTCCGAGTTTCTCCTTGATGCCGTCCTGAGCGGAAGCCTGCGATACAAAAGTCATTCTCGTGTTGGCGAGAGTCGATCCGAACGCACCGAACATCGGGCGCATGATCTTAGGCTGCGGAGTGGGCAGGGATGCGTTGGGGTCTCCCATATTTGCCCAGTTGATAAGACCGCCTTTGATGACAAGTTTCGGTTTTGTGCCGAAGAACTCCGGTTCCCAAAGCACGAGATCCGCCATTTTGCCGACTTCTACAGAACCGAGCACATCGGAGATACCGTATGTTATGGCCGGATTGAGTGTGATCTGCGCCAGATAGCGGAGCACACGGAAGTTGTCGTTGGAATCAGAGTCTTCGGGGAGCTTGCCGCGGACAGACTTCATGTAGGATGCCATCTGGAACGTACGCATGAACGATTCGCCCACACGGCCCATGGCCTGGGAGTCAGACGACACCATAGAGATGATGCCGAGATCATGGAATATGTTTTCGGCAGCCTGCGTCTCAGGGCGCACACGGCTCTCGGCAAACGCCACATCGGAGGGGATGTTGGGGTTGAGGTTGTGGCAGACCATGATCATGTCAAACAGCTCTGCCTGCGAGTTGATGCCGAAGGGCAGCGTCGGGTTGGTCGACGAAGGAAGCACATTGTTGAGCGACGCGACTTTCAGAAGGTCGGGAGCGTGGCCTCCGCCGGCACCCTCGGTGTGGTAAGTATGGATCGTACGGCCATCTATCGCGGCGATTGAATCCTCCACATAACCGCCCTCGTTGAGTGTATCGGTGTGGATAGCCACCTGGACATCGAATCTGTCGGCCACTTCCATGCACGATCTTATGGCAGCCGGAGTCGAACCCCAGTCCTCATGGATCTTGAAACCGCATGCGCCGGCCACCATCTGCTCTTCGAGCGGCTCCTTGACAGAGCAGTTACCTTTGCCAAGGAAGCCCATGTTGATCGGGAGTCCGTCAGCGCTCTGAAGCATTTTGGCCAGATTCCACGGGCCGGAAGTAATGGTTGTGCCGTTTGTGCCGTCGGTGGGGCCTATGCCGCCGCCGATCAGAGTGGTGATACCGTTGGAGAGGCAGTCATATGCCTGCTGAGGTGAAACAAAATGCACATGTCCGTCAATTCCGGCGGCAGTAAGAATGCAGTGTTCACCTGATATGGCATCTGTCGATGGGCCGGTGACGATTGTCGGGGTAACGCCTTTCATGACATTGGGGTTTCCGGCCTTGCCTATGCCCGAGATCTTGCCGTCCTTGATACCGACGTCGGCCTTGATTACACCGAGCACCGGGTCGAGGATTGTCACATTGGTGATGACCAGATCGACACTTCCGCCGTCGGACGTGCATTCATTGGCGAGTCCCATGCCGTCGCGCAGTGTCTTTCCGCCGCCATAGACGGCTTCATCGCCGTATACGCGAAGGTCTTTTTCAATCTCAACATAGAGGTCGGTGTTGGCGAGGCGGATCTTGTCGCCTACGGTCGGACCGAACAGCATGTTGTTGTCCTGTCTTGATATTGTAGCCATAACTTTTTACTTTTTTACTTGATTCTGATCATATTCGGCCTGCGCCTCCTCTTCGGTCTCGGTCTTGTATCCATACTCTTTGAGACGTCTGATGGCCTCGAGCTTCTTCGGATAGTATGTCGGGAAGTCTTCCAGACCAGTGTATCCGTTGACAAGGTCGTCGAAACCTACGACGCGACGTTTGCCCGAATAGGCCACGAGCTCCACTTCCTTCTCGTCGCCGGGTTCGAAACGCACTGCGGTTGTGGCCGGGATATTGAGATGATAGCCGAACGCTTTCTCGCGGTCGAAATCAAGATAACGGTTCACCTCGAAGAAATGGAAATGCGATCCGACCTGAATGGGGCGGTCGCCCGTGTTGCGCACTTTCACTTTGACTGTGCGCCGGTCAGAATTATATTCAATCGGTTCGGAAGCGAGGATCACGCCTCCGACGGGCACATATTGCGCAGGAGTAAAGCCTGGAGTGTTGGGATAAGCAATCGCCGGAGAACCCGGAAATACGCCGTCGGGCTGCTCATATGTCCTGGCGGCTGCTGTGTTTGTTGTGTCAGCCATAGTATTCTCTTTTTTGTGTGTCATTTAATGGGTTGATGGATGCTGACCAGACGCGAGCCGTCGGTAAACACGGCTTCCACTTGAAGCAGAGTGATCATGTCGGGCACTCCTTCCATTACCTGATCTTTCGTCAGCACCTGCGCTGCCTGGTGCATGACTTCCTCTACAGTCTTACCCTCCCGGGCCATCTCAAGCGCGGCGCTCGTAATGTAAGCCACAGCTTCGGGATAATTAAGCTTAAGCCCTTTGTTGAGTCTGCGTTCGGCGATCATGCCGATGCTCAGGAGAATAAGCTTGTCTTTTTCTTTGGGCGTTAAATGCATAGTATTGATAATTAAGTAAATAAAAATAACACTGCTTAAACGTGGCAAACCTGCGGCCCGGCGGGCCTTGTCTATGGCAGTCACAAAGTGGTGTCTGCATAAAAAACAAGCGATGCGGCATTGGGGTTTGCCTCATCGCAAAAAAATATTGGAATTTTTCTAAAAAATGTCGTAATCGGAAGTCATGCCTGACGTCCGGAATGCCCGCGGGAACGCACTTTGACAAGATCGCGGAACGCGCTCTCGCCGCTGATGATCTCCTCGCTTTCTTCGAGATCCTCGCGAAGTTTTTCGGTCGACGATTCGCTCGAATCGAAGTTTCCGGAAAATATGTGATTGATGGCAAGCAGAATGAGAACCATCACTGCCATGATCACTATCACTATGACTGCCTTGAGTATGGTTATCGTCATGGGTTGAAAGAATCTTTACGGCCGTGAACGGCCTACTATCTTTAACTACTCTTTATTATTATTGAACCTTGATATGCTATTTGAACAATAGTATCAGGGGTAATGTTCTGATTACTGTAAACAATGAGACCGTTTTTCACTTTTCTGTACACGCACCGGACTGTCGCCTACCCTGCTCCGACAGGTCTTCGCCACCGCACCGAAAAACAGTAAACCTTTTTTGAGACAGAATGTTAATATTACAAAACCAGAACCAATAAAACAAAAAAAGTTATGAAAAGAACCGTATTATTAATGTCAGCAGTCCTGGCTGTCGCCTCATGCGGCTTCGCCCAGGGTCTCAATAAGTCGGAGGCCAAGGCCCTGCAGTCGTTCATGACCCAGACGTCGACAAACGGCGTCGCCAACGGATCTGCCCTCGGGCTTCAGGGCAAGGACATCGCCGGCCTGCCCGGCGTGAAAGTATCGGGCAGCCATGTGACCGAAATCGACTGGAGCGGCAAGAATCTTGCCGGCAGCCTGAATCTGTCGGACTTCCCGGCCCTGCAGAAGATCAATGTGTCGGGCAACAAACTGACTTCGCTCACCATCTCGAACGATCCGGCCCTCACCGAGGTCAACGCATCCAAAAACAGACTGACCGAATTCAGCGTAGCGTCGTGCCCGCAGCTTCAGACCATCCGAATCAACCGCAACAGGCTCGCCGAGATCAACCTCACGCAGGTGCCGCTTCTTAAGAAGCTCAACATTTCGGGCAACCAGTTCGAGGCTCTCGACGTGACCAATGCCGTCAACCTCGAAAGCCTCAACTGCATGAGCAACCGTCTGCAGAGTCTCGACGTGACCGGATGCCAGAACCTCAAGAACCTGTATGCGGGATACAACGAACTCAGCACCATAGAGCTTGCGGGACTCCTGAAACTCGAGAACCTCAACCTCAACAGCAACAAGATCATGAAGCTGTATCTGCAGAACCTTCCGGCTCTGACCACTCTGCTCTGCAGCGACAACCACATGACCGACCTCGCTCTCAACGACTGCAAGAACATCAACGAGGTGTGGGCCCCCTACAACGACCTGACCAGCTTCACACCCGGCAACGCGCAGACACTGGCGTTTGTCAACCTGAACTGGAATGACCTCACATATCTCGACCTCTCCAACCTCAACTTCCTGCAGCGTCTGAACGTGGCCAACAACCAGCTGATCACACTCAACGTGACCAACGACCCGATGCTGACCACGATCAATGTGACCAACAACGATATGCTCAACGATCTCCAGACGGAGATGTGCCCGATGATCCGCAATGTGATAGGATACAACGAGTGGGACAACTTCTGATTCAACTATTGATCAAAGTTTGTGTTCAATTTCAAACAACACTTACTTAAAAATGCCGCTGAAAATTCAGCGGCATTTTTTTGCATAAACGATTAATATTAATTAATTTTGTGGCTAATATGGAATATACTCTCATCGCAGACGCCGGATCCACTAAAATCGACTGGGCGCTTGTGGGTCAAGACCGGGCCGGGGCTCTCCGCTTCAGCACGACCGGACTCAACGCGCTTCTTGCCGATGCAGCGGAGACATCGCGCGTCATGCTCGAAGCTGAATCACGCATTCCTTCCGACGTGAACATAACAGAGATCCATTATTACGGCGCAGGCTGCGCCACTCCGGAAATCTGCGGCAAGCTCCGACAGGCGCTTGAAGAGACCATCGGCGCCTCAGGGCGAGTATCTGTAGACTCCGACCTGCTCGGAGCTGCAAGAAGTCTCCTCGGCGACAGGCGGGGAATCGCATGCATACTCGGCACAGGAAGCAACTCCTGCCTCTATGACGGGAGCGTTATCGAGCGCAACATTCCATCGCTCGGCTTCATTCTCGGCGACGAGGGAAGCGGGGCGTCGCTCGGCAAGCGGCTTGTGGCCGATGCATTCAAAGGACATCTCCCCCGCACGGTTGCCGACAGGTTTCTTGAGGAATATGGCCTTACTCTCGGTGATATTCTTGACAAAGTCTACAGATCGACGGCTCCCAGCCGGTTTCTGGCGTCGCTGGTTCCGTTTCTGCACTCACATCTGTGGAATCCTTACGTCTACTCACTCGTAATGACAGAATTCCGGAGCTTCCTGACACGCAACGTCTCCCCTTACGCCGGCTCTCGCTCACTGCCGATAAGCTTCACGGGCAGCATCGCGTTCCACTTCGCCGACATACTGCGCGAAGCGGCCGACGAACTCGGATTCACCGTAGGCGAGATCACCCGCCAGCCTCTCGACGGTCTGATCAGATACCACTCCACAAATCAACGATGACAATGAAAAGAACCGCATACATCACCGCCTCGCGCATGCTGCTGCTGATATCGGCGCTTTCCGCTCCGCAGGCAGCCGTCATGGCCGATGAATACTGGGACCAGAAAACCAGTCTGTTCGAACTTCTGCCTGTCGGCGAGAACGACATAGTCTTTCTCGGCAATTCAATCACCGACGGAGGAGAGTTTCACGAACTCTTCGGCATGGACAACATCAAGAACCGGGGCATACGCTCCGACCTGATAACAGGAGTCGAAAAGCGCATAGGCCAGATCACGGCGGGCAGCCCCAAAAAAATATTCCTGCTCATAGGCATCAACGACATCTCGCACGGACATTCTGCCGAGACACTCGGGAAGCGCTACGAGAGACTCGTCAGAAAAATCCGCGAGGAATCCCCTAAGACCAGACTATATCTTCAGTCTGTCATGCCGGTCAACAACAGTCTGAAGAGATACAAGAACCTTCAGGGGAAAGAGAGGACCATACGCGAACTCAACGCCATAATCGAAAAGATCGCTTCTGAAAACGATGCCGTATATGTGGATCTCTGGCCGTTTCTCGCTGACAGCAACGGCAACCTCGACCTTGGCCTCACCAACGACGGTCTGCATCTGAACGGCCGCGGATACAGAGTGTGGACAAAAGGTATAATGGATCTGGTCAAAGAATAAGCCCACTCCCCGACCACATCCGACGACAAACAGCAACAGTCTCATCTTCAAACAAAACTACAGAATGAATATCAGAAAAATACTGACATACGCTCTCATGGCAGGTTCGGCGGCCGTGATGTCAGCCCAGGAACAGATAGTGATAGAGCCTCTTTTCGAATATCCCTCCGCACCCGAAAGCATGGACGGACTTCAGGAACGCTCAGAATATCTGATCGAACATTTCTGGGACAGCATGGACTTCAAGAACAAGTCGACAGTCGACCAGAACGCGCTCAACGACGCGTTTTCAATCTACTCCGCTCCGATGCGGTTTGCCGACGCCGCCAAAGTCGACGCGTCAGTGGACAGACTGATTTCATCGATATCGAAAAATCCCGCACTGTCGCTTCAGTTCGCCAAGGCGGCCGAAGAGGCTCTATACGGCCCCAGAGCATACTACTGGAACGATGAGATATTTATAAGGTTCATCGACAACGTGCTCTCCAACAAGTCGATCAAAAAAGAGCGCAAGCTGCGCTACGAACGCATAAAGACCCAGCTCAGCAACACACTGCAGGGGAGCGTTCCCCCCGAGTTCGACTATGTCACCCCAGCCGGCAAGACCGCACATTATCATCCCAACGGTGTTATAACAGTGATAGAGTTTGGCGATCCTGACTGCGATGACTGCCGTCACGCGAAGCTCAAGATGGACACCGACATACGCTTCTCGACACTTGTCGACAAAGGGAAAGTCAACGTTCTGTTCATATACGCCGATCCGGAAGAGGGATGGGAAGAGAAGCTGAGCGGCTACCCGCAGAAGTGGCACGTCGGAGCGAGCGACGAAGTGGCCGACCTGTACGACCTGCGCGACACACCCTCTATCTATGTGATCGACAAGGAAGGGCATGTGGCCGCCAAGAACATCGACGTCGAGACCGCAATGACCATAGCGTCGGCAGCGGCCGAACAATAAGACCCCATCCCACAAAAGAACCTCAACATAGAGACTCAGAGACATGACAAACATATTCAAACAGATATACATCCGGTCGACCGGATATTCCTACACCAACATGGGTCGTCTTTTCCTGCGGCTCTTCGTCGGGGTGATGATGATGCAGTTCGGACTGCGCCAGCTCATGAACTTCGACGTCGCCTCACAGGTATTTCCCGCGGTGCTCGGCATGGATCAGGCGACAAGCATGACAGTCATGATCGTGATCGAGATCTTCTGCTCGCTCATGATTATGGCCGGATTCTGCACGCGTCTGATGGTGCTTCCTCCTTTCGCGGCCATGATACTGGCCGAGCATTATCTTCTCACCCACGCCGTCAACGCAAGCTACATGATTAGCTGGTCGCAGTCGGGCTATCTGCCCGTGATGTTCATGGGTATATATTTTTTCATACTTCTGGTCGGACCCGGAAAGATATCGGTAGACTACTTTCTGTCGCTGCATTTCATCCACTCCGACAACCAGAGCGAATCAGAACTTGAAGAGGTATGAAGATAGCGGTGCTTGTATCGGGAGGAGTCGACAGCTCGGTAGTGGTCGACATACTGCACAGACAGGGGCATGATCTGCATCTGTTCTATATCCGCATCGGCAGCGACAACGGCGAAGGCGACTGCTCGGCCGACGAAGACATCGAGATGTGCACGCTGATAGCCCGCAAATACGGACTGCCGCTCAAGACCGTATCGCTTCACGAGGAATACTGGGACAGCGTCATGGCCTACACGCTGCGCACTGTCAGCGAAGGTCTCACCCCCCACCCCGACATGATGTGCAACAAGCTTGTCAAGTTCGGGTATTTCGAACAGAAATGGGGACACGCCTTCGACAAGGTAGCCACCGGCCACTACGCATCGATCGAGGAGGTCGGCGGGAAACTGTATCTCGCCACTGCTGCCGATCCGGTCAAGGACCAGACGGATTTTCTCGCCCAGATCAGCTACAGCCAGCTTGAGCATCTGATGTTTCCGCTCGGCAAGCTTCCGAAGAGCGAGGTGCGCCGGCTTGCCGCCGAAGCAGGACTCCCCACAGCCGTCCGCAAGGACTCGCAGGGAATATGCTTTCTGGGCAAGATCAACTACAACGATTTCATCGAACGCCACCTCGGCACGCGCCCCGGCCCGGTGATCGAGATCGAGACCGGGCGCAAGATCGGAGAGCACAGGGGATACTGGTTCCATACGATCGGCCAGCGCAAGGGACTCGGACTGAGCGGAGGACCCTGGTATGTGGTCAGGAAGAATGTCCGCGACAACGTGGTCTACGTCTCCAACGGCTACGACACACGTCGCCAGTACGGACGCACCGTGCCGGTCGAGGAGATGCACTGGATCACAGAAGATCCCTTCGCATCGGAAACGGGCGCCGACGGGTCGATGCCTGTGGCATTCAAGACAAGACACTCGCCCGAATTCACCGACGGCTTGATCAGACGTCTGCCCGAAGGGGGATTTCTGGTCGAATCAGCGACCGATGTGCAGGGCATCGCACCGGGTCAGTATGCCATAATTTACACACCCGACAGACGGCTATGTCTCGGATCAGGAATGATAAGCCTTCCCCCCGGAAGAAAAAACAAGAAAAGATATGGAGAAAATTAGACTGGAACTCGTAGGGATCACCTACAACCAGATTGAGTCTGGAGTTTACGCGGTGATACTCCGTCAGGAGGGAGGCACGCGCCGCATACCGATAATAATCGGCTTCCCTGAGGCTCAGGCCATAGAATGCAAGCTTCAGGAAGTGGTGACTCCGCGCCCGCTGACACACGACCTTATGGTCAACGTCATATCATCGTTCGGGATCTCGCTTCACGAAGTCAACATCCACAAGCTGCCCAACGGCGTGTTTGCCGCCGAGCTTGTGCTCGGCAACGGCGAGCACACACACGTGGTCGACTCGCGCAGCAGCGACGCCATAGCACTCGCCATCCGGGTCGGCGCGCCGATCTACACCACTCCCGAGGTGCTTGACGAAGCAGGATTCGAACCGGGAGAAGGCACACAGCGCCAGCCGCGGACCGGGCAGGAACGGCAACCGACATCGCAGCAGCCCACGGCGAGTTTCCGCCCCGACATGAGCCTGAGAAGCATCGATGAGCTCAAAGCCGAAATGCAGCGTGCGGCCGAGGCCGAAAATTACGAGGAGGCCGCGCGTCTCAAAGATGAGATTGACCGGAGAAAGAACGATTCCGGCAGATGATCCGTCTGCCAAAGATCCGAAGACTTTTCCGGACCGTCCATACCGCCAACATTATAACCATAGAACTTTCCACAACAAGAACATCAAGTCATGAAAAATAGAAAGGAACGCATAGACCTCATGGTCGACCTGATCAGAAACCACTGCATCAGCAGTCAGGAGGAACTGGCAAGCCGGCTTGCCGAGCAGGGATACAACGTGACGCAGGCCACTCTGTCGCGTGACCTCAAAATGCTCAAGACGACTAAAGTGCCTACCGACCGCGGCACATACATGTATATCCTGCCCGACAGCAACACACTCAAGGACAAGCTGCTTGCAAAAGGTGCGGCCGACATGTCGCCCAACTTCCAGAGCGGCTTCATATCGCTGAGCCTGTCGGGCAACATCGCCGTGATCAAGACCCGCAACGGATATGCCGCAGGTCTGGCCTACGACATCGACATGAGCAACGCGCCCGAAATACTCGGCACCATTCCGGGAAGCGACACCATTTTCGCCGTCCTCGACGAGAATGTGACACACGAGAAGGCTCTCGAAGTCTTCGGCCGCATGCTACCTCTTGACCAAAAGCACCACTACAGATGATCCGCGTAGCCATTACAGGAGCCGGAACGCCCGACAGCGGAGAGCTGATACGACTGCTCGCCATGCACCCTGATGTCGAGATCACCGCCGCCAGATGCGAGGCTCTTCAGGGGAAGTCGCTTGCCGCGATCCATCACGGACTGATCGGCGAGACTTCTCTGACATTCACGTCATCGGCCGACTTCCCGAAGTGCGACGTTCTGTTTGTGGGCGGCGACGATCTTCCGGCCGCCGAACTGATGCGTCTGCGCACCGACCGGCCGGAACTGAAGATCATCATGCTCAATGACCCGGAACTGCCCGATCCCGAGAGATTCGGAATAGTCTACGGTCTGCCCGAGATCAACCGCAAACTGCTCGTGCGCGGTGCGACTGCCGCGGTGGTGCCCCGGCCTTTCGCGTCGATGGCACTTGTCGCCCTCTTCCCTTTCGCCAAGCACCTGCTGCTCGGCGGCAAGATCGAGATAAGCGTCGCGGCACCGGCAGCGATACTCGATGCAACCGATATAGCCAAAACGGAGCGCGAGATCGAAAAGGCACTGCTGAGCGTCCAGTCGAGTTTCACAGGAAATGTCAGCATATCGACTCACGTGTCGGAAGCTCGCAGAAGCGCTCTGATGGACATAAGTTTCGGATGCCCGCTCAGCCTACAGCAGATGATCGACCTGTATGAAATATATGATGACCACCGCTTCTCGTTTGTCACGACTTCATCTGTCGGCGTGTCGGAAGTGGCGGGCACCAACAAATGCGTGGTCAGGGTGAGCCGAGGTGACAAACCGGGAGAATGCTCTATCGGAGTCGCCGCCGACTGCCGTCTGAGAGGAGGAGCCGGAGAAGCCGTGCACATCATGAACCTTATGTGCGGACTGCATGAGAAGACCGGTCTCAACCTGAAGGCCATCGACTTCGAACCAGTATAAAAACTTCCTGTATGTCAGTCAACAAAGTAATACTTCTCGGCTACGTCGGCAGCGACCCGGATATACGCTATCCGGAGAAAGACCGCGCAGTGGCGTTCATGTCGCTCGCCACTAATGAATATTATGGCGGAGCCGGGGCCGAGGTCACAGAATGGCATCGTCTTGTAATGGGAGGACAGAATGCCGTTCTCGCTGAAAAATATATCCGCAAAGGCTCGCAGCTCTATGTGGAAGGGAAGCTGAAAAGCCGCGAATATGACGACAAGTTCAAGATCAGGCGCAGAGTGACGGAGATAATAGTCGACCGTGTCGAACTGCTCGGACGCAAACAGGAACCTCCCGCCTGATGTTAATATAATAATACATATACAATACATATCTGTTCAGAAATGAGAAAATGGAGAATTGAAGATTCGGCGGAACTGTATAACATTCCGGGCTGGGGTCTGAAATATTTTTCAATCAACGACAAGGGTCACGTCCAGGTGACACCCAAAGAGGGCTGCGCCCCTGTCGATATAAAGGAGGTGATGGACACGCTCCAGCTCCGCGACGTGGATGCACCGCTGCTTCTGCGCTTTCCCGACATTCTTGACGACCGTATCCGCAAGATATCCGACTGCTTCAAGAAAGCAGCCGAGGAGTATGAATACGAGGCCAAGAACTTCATCGTCTATCCGATCAAGGTCAACCAGATGCGCCCGGTGGTCGAAGAGATCGTAAGCCACGGCAACAAATACAATATAGGTCTTGAAGCCGGTTCGAAACCGGAGCTTCACGCCGTTCTTGCGGTCAACACGCATGAGAACTCCATCATAGTCTGCAACGGATATAAAGACGAAGATTATGTGGAACTCGCCCTGCTCGCGCAGAAAATGGGACGCCACATATTTCTTGTAGTCGAGAAGATCAACGAACTCAAGCTGATAGGCAAGGTAGCCAAACGCCTCGGCATAATCCCGAATATCGGCATCCGCATCAAGCTCACCTCGTCGGGATCGGGCAAGTGGGAGGAGTCGGGCGGCGACGTCAGCAAGTTCGGACTCAACTCAAGCGAGCTTCTCGACGCGCTGTCATGGCTTGAGAAGAACCGCATGACCGAAAGCCTCAAGCTTATCCACTTCCACATCGGCAGCCAGATCACCAAGATCCGCCGCATCAAGAACGCCCTCAGAGAGGCGATGCAGTTCTACGTGCAGCTGTCGAAGATGGGATTCCGCATCGACTTCGTCGATATTGGCGGCGGCCTCGGAGTGGACTACGACGGCACAAGATCGTCGAGCGGAGAGAACTCGATGAACTATTCGATACAGGAATATGTCAACGACTCCGTGTCGTCGCTCGTCGACGCCTGCCGCAAGAACGGTCTTCCCCACCCCAATATCATCACCGAGAGCGGACGGTCGCTGACAGCCCATCATTCGGTGCTTATAATACAGGTTCTGGAGACCGCCCAGCTCCCCATCTGGAAAGATGACGACGAGCTCGGCGAGAATCCCCATGAACTCGCCGCCGAACTCTACAGCATCTGGGACAAGATCGACTCGTCGCGTGTGTTCGAAGACTGGCACGACGCCCTGCAGATCCGAGAGGAAGCTCTGGAGCGCTTCAGCCTGGGACTGCTTGATCTCAAGACACGCGCCCAGATCGAGAAACTTTTCTGGAGCGTGGCGCGCGACGTGCGCGACATGACCCGCTCCATGAAGCATCCGCCCGAAGAACTCCGCAAGGCCGCGCGCATGCTCCCCGAGAAATATTTCTGCAACTTCTCGCTCTTCCAGTCACTGCCCGACTCATGGGCGATCGACCAGATGTTTCCCATCATGCCGATCACAAGACTCGACGAGAAACCGACACGCGAATGCACCATACAGGATGTGACCTGCGACTCCGACGGCAAGATCAATCGGTTTGTGGCACCGGCGGGCAGCTCATACTGTCTTAGCGTGCATGATCTCAAGCCCAACGAGCCCTATTATCTGGGAGTGTTCCTCGTCGGTGCCTATCAGGAGATTCTCGGCGACCTCCACAACCTCTTCGGCGACACCAACGCCGTGCACATCGCGCTCTCGAAAGATGGCTACGAAATCGCGCAGATCATCGACGGCGAGGCTGTGGCCGATGTGCTCGACTATGTGGAATACAACCCCAAGAAACTCGTGCGCAATCTCGAAAGCTGGGTGACAGCCTCGATGAAGCGCGGCGCCATAACCCCCGAGGAGGGACGCCAGTTCCTTAACAATTACCGCTCCGGACTCTACGGCAGCACATATCTCGAACGCGACTGATGCGGAAGTTTCTGAGACTGTCATACAGCGGCACACCGTTCCACGGCTGGCAGTCGCAGCCGAACGCCTCAAGCGTGCAGCAGACGCTTGAGGGAGCACTGTCGACTATTCTGCGCACGCGCACTCCCGTGACAGGGGCCGGTCGGACCGACACGGGCGTGCATGCCCGCGTTATGTTCGCGCATTTCGACACGGAGAGTGAGATCGATGACCGACGCAGGTTTCTCACAGGACTCAACAGACTGTGCGGGCCGGACATATCTGTGGCCGACGTCATCGATGTGGCCGACGATGCCCACGCGCGGTTTGACGCCACATCGCGCACCTACAAGTATTTCGTCACATTCGACAAGTCGCCATTCCTCACCGGATGCTCGTGGCACTCCCCTTCGGGTCTCGACACCGAGGCCATGAACGAGGCGGCTCGGCTTCTGCGGGAGACCGACGACTTCACTTCATTCGCCAAACTCCACAGCGACGCGCGAACCAACATATGCCGCGTTACGGAGGCCCGATGGGAGGAATGGAACAATTCCTTCGGATCGGATGGAATCGTATTCACCATCACTGCCGACCGTTTCCTCCGCAACATGGTGCGGGCAGTGGTGGGCACGCTTGTCGACGTGGGACGCGGAAAACTGACAACCGACGATTTCAGCAGGGTGATCGGAAAGAAAGACCGGTGCTCGGCGGGCACGTCGATGCCTCCTCAGGCGCTTTTCCTGTGGGACGTGAAATATCCGTATATTTAACCGTCATGGAAGTCATTTAACCATCATGGAAGTCAAAGAAAGAATCGGGCGGCTTCGCGATGAGCTTAACCGCCACAACCATAATTACTACGTGCTCAACTCCCCGGAGATCACCGACAAGGAGTTTGACATGATGATGAAGGAACTTGAGGCTCTCGAACGCGAACATCCGGAGTATGACGACGAACTGTCGCCCACGCGCCGTGTAGGCTCTGACCTGACAAAAGGGTTCAGCCATGTGGTGCACGAACGCCCGATGATGTCGCTGTCGAACACCTATTCCACCGGAGAGGTCGACGAATGGGCGGCCCGCATAGCCAAGGCTCTCGAAGGAGAGGAATACGGCATAGTCGGCGAGATGAAATTCGACGGCACCTCGATCTCGCTCACCTATCGCGGTGGGCGTCTCGTAAGAGCCGTGACACGCGGCGACGGCACCCAGGGCGATGACGTGACAGCCAACGTAAAGACGATCCGCAGCATACCGCTGCAGCTTCTTCCGGGCGACTGGCCCGAGGAGTTCGAGATCAGAGGAGAAATACTTATGCCCTGGGAAGTGTTTGAGAAACTGAACGCCGAGAGGGCATACAATGAAGAGCCGCTTTTCGCCAATCCGCGAAACGCCGCCGCCGGCACTCTCAAGCTGCAGGATCCGCGCGAGGTGGCGAAACGCCGTCTCGACGCACGGTTCTACTACCTGCTCAGCGACAACCTGCCGTTTGACAACCACTATGAGAACATGCTCGCCGCCGCCCACTGGGGATTCAAGGTGTCGAAAGCGATGAGCCTCCTGCATTCTCCCGAGGAGATCGACAGCTATATAGCATACTGGGACGAGCACCGCAAGGAGCTGCCCGTAGCCACCGACGGTCTTGTGTTCAAGGTCAACTCACTGCGCCAGCAGCTCAACCTCGGATTCACCGCCAAATCACCGCGATGGGCGGTAGCCTTCAAGT
Organism: uncultured Muribaculaceae bacterium; assembly: GCA_947176745.1. GTDB lineage: Bacteria > Bacteroidota > Bacteroidia > Bacteroidales > Muribaculaceae > Lepagella. The sequence continues at coordinate 24,362 of CAMWRV010000020.1, read as the reverse complement.
TCAATCCCGAACGCGCGTGCACGCCACTGCGCTACGTATCGTTCGAGACCGGACGCATGGGAATAGTAACCCCGGTGGCGAATCTTGAGCCTGTGCTGCTGTCGGGAACCGTCGTGAAACGCGCCTCCCTGCACAACGAAGACATAATGCTCGAACTCGACATACATGAAGGCGACAGTCTATATGTCGAGAAAGCGGGCGAGATAATACCCCAGATCACGGGAGTCGAGAAGTCTGCACGGCCCGAGGGCGCAGCAAAAGTGACATTCGTAAGGGAATGCCCCGAGTGCGGCACTCCCCTCCGCCGAATCTTCGGAGAGGCGGCATGGTGCTGCCCCAACAAATATGGATGCCGCCCGCAGATAACAGGCAGGATAGAGCACTTCTGCGCCCGAAGAATGATGAATATCGACGGTATCGGCGAGGAGACAGCCGAACTGCTCTATCAGTCGGGACTCGTGGAGAGGATCGGCCAGATCTATGACCTTACGGAGGAGAAGCTGGCAGGTCTCGACAGATTCGGCGAAAAAGCCGCACGGCGCGTCATGAAGGGAATACGCGACTCCCTTGAGGTGCCGTTCGAGAGAGTGCTTTATGCACTTTCGATCCCGAATGTCGGAGAGACCACGGCGCGCCGTCTTGCAAACGTTGTGAAGAGCATGGACAATCTGCTCTCTATGTCACTCGATGAACTGACCGCCATCCCCGACGTCGGTCCTGTGATAGCCCGCAACATCCATGAATTTCTCCGCGAGCCGGTGAACATCACGAACATCGATGATCTCAGGCGCGCCGGCGTGCAGTTCGAGCTGTCGGCTGAAAAGATGAAGCCGGCCGGCGATTCACTCGCAGGGAAGACCATCGTGATCTCAGGAACGTTCGCACGCCACAGCCGCGACGAATACAAAGAGATGATCGTGGCAAACGGCGGCAAAAACGCGGGAAGCATATCGAAAAAGACCTCGTTCGTGCTCGCCGGCGACAACATGGGTCCGGCAAAGCATGAGAAATGCCTCAGCCTCGGAGTGCCGCTCGTCGGTGAAGATGAATTTCTCGCGATGATCACACCGGAAATGTGACAAAACCCGGACTGACAATCAATCATACAACCCAACAACCTGTCAAACCTTATAACCTTCACCTTAGAAATGAAAGTATCACCCTCGCTGCTGTCGGCCAACTTCGCCGACATGCGCCCGGATCTTGAAATGATCAACGCCTCGGAGAGCGACTATCTGCACATGGATATCATGGACGGCGTTTTCGTGTCCAATATCTCTTTCGGATTTCCGGTCATGAAGTCTGTGAGCAAGATATGCGAGAAACCCCTTGACGTTCACCTCATGATCGTAGAGCCGCAGAAATGGATATCGCAGGTCCGCGACTGTGGCGCAGAGATAATGAACGTGCATCAGGAAGCCTGCCTTCACCTGCACAGCTGCGTTCAGCAGATCCACGCCGCAGGCATGAAGGCGGGAGTCACCCTCTGCCCTGCCACGCCTGTATCGACACTTACCGACATAATAGAAGATCTCGATCTTGTTCTTCTGATGTCGGTCAACCCCGGTTTTGGAGGTCAGCCTTTTATCAGGCACACCCTTAAAAAGACAGCCGAGCTTCGGGAACTCATCAGCCGGACCGGCTCAAAAGCCGAAATCGAGATCGACGGCGGCGTAAACCTTGAGACCGGCGCGGCACTCGCCGAGGCCGGGGCCGACATTCTTGTGGCCGGAAGCTACGTGTTCGGGTCAGCAGATCCGCTGGCCACCATCAGAGAACTTAAACAACTGTAAGACAAAATCTGACAAAATCAACAATGCTTGACATGATTCCTCTGGCGATATTTGACGCCAGCGAGTTTTTCCAGTGGTTTGTGGACCATGCAAACTATTGGTTTGTATTCATTTTCATGGTCATAGAGAGCAGTTTCATACCCTTCCCGTCGGAAGTGATAGTGCCTCCGGCCGCATATCTGGCCTGCCGCGACTATGGTGTCGGAGCAGACATGAACGTCTATATGGTGGTTGTCTTCGCCACACTCGGCGCGCTCGCGGGAGCGTTTATCAACTACTACCTCGCCCTCTGGGTGGGACGCCCGGTGGTCTACCGCTTCGCCGACAGCAGGTTCGGCCACGCCTGTCTGATCGACAGAGAAAAAGTCGACAAGGCCGAAAAATATTTCGACAGACACGGTGCGGTATCCACATTTATCGGCCGCCTCATTCCTGCCATCAGACAGCTCATCTCGATCCCTGCGGGACTGTCGCGGATGAACGTGGCTCAGTTCGCTCTGTTCACCACACTCGGCGCGCTTGTGTGGAACTCGATTCTCGGCGCGCTCGGCTACTGGCTGTCGGTCCATGTAGACCCCGCAATGCTCTTCGACAAGATCGAGGAATACAACCGCTATCTGAGCTGGGCCGGATACGCACTGTTCGGCATCTGCGTGGTCTATATACTCTGGAACGCCTTCCGAAAGAAGAAAACACCGGCCTCCTGACGCGACCGGCAGCAAACCGATCATCCTCTGAGATCAGAAAATCAAAGTGTAGTCGATACACGTGAGGCTTGATTGCGGGAAGTATAGCAGAATCCTACCTTATCGAGATAAATCAACTGCCCGACAACTGATCAGATAAGGAAATAACGGGCACGGGCCTTAAGACCCCATCCCACAAAAAATGACATTGCGGACGGCGTCTTCTCCTGACGGAGGGGCGTCGTCCGCAATGTTGTTACTGCGTTGCGGGGTCACTTGAGAGTCAGTGCGGATGCCACCGAGGCGGCGAGGGCGCGGGCCTCTGCACGCGAGGCGTCGTCGAGAGTCTGGCGCATCGCCATCGAGGCCACGACAGGCATGTTCATGCGCTCGCTGAATTTGCCGATCTCAGCAAGCACCGGACCTTTGGCCCAGGTGTAGCCTCCGAATGCGGCAAATACCTTTCCTTTCACCTCGCGGGTCTCCATCGCCCGCATGAAAGACTCCACCGGCGGGAAAAGCCCCATGGAATATGTGGCGCTGCCGACAATAAGACCCTCGTAGCGGTACGCGTCGGATATCATGTCGCTCATAGATGAGTGCGAGGCGTTGTGGACCCTGATATTGCGTACACCGAGACGGCACAGTTCGCGGGCGATCTCCTCGGCCACTTCGGCGGTGTTGCCATACATCGACCCGTAGACAATCGTGACTCCGGCCTCGGGGCGATAAGATGACAGACGATCGGTAAGGGCAATCACCTCTCCGATGCGATCGTGCCAGACCGGACCGTGAGTGGAGCATATGTAATCGAGCGGAAGGAGCCCTGACAGCTTCTCAAGAGCCCGCTGCACGAATTTGCCGTATTTGCCCACGATGTTGGAATAGTAACGATACATCTCGGGGAAGAAGCGGTCGGTCTCCATTTCAGAATCCACCACACCGCCGTCGAGAGCGCCGAACGTGCCGAATGCATCGCCCGAAAAGAGGAGACGGCTGTCTTCCAGATATGTCATCATCGTCTCGGGCCAGTGCACCATCGGAGTGAGATAAAAGCGCAGCTTCCTGCCGCCGATATCGAGCGTATCGCCATCCTTGACCTCCAGGAAACGGCTGTCGTCATCTATGTGGTAGAAACCTTTGATCATTGATATGGTCTGCGAATTCCCGACGATGCGGATATCGGGATACGCCCTGACCACTTCAGGAATCGAGCCGCTGTGATCCGGCTCCATATGGTTGATCACAAGCCAGTCGATCTTGCGCCCGGGCGCGATTCTGGCGATGTTTCCGAGAAACTCCCGCACCTCGTCGATGCGCACGGTGTCAATAAGCGCGAGACCTTCGCCGCCGTCGACTATATATGAATTGTAGCTCACTCCGTAAGGGAGAGGCCACAAGCCTTCGAAAAGAGTTGTCACCCGGTCGTTGACGCCGGCGTAATATACACCTCTTGTAATTTCCTTGAAGTTCATGATTGATTCAGTAAGTTCTGATTGATTCAGTTGTTTGATGCAAAAATAATCTATTTCTGCGAAAGAGCCGCGATTCCCAACCGATTTTTTTGTAATTTTGCACATATAATAAAACGTATCCGATGAAAGCTGCCTTGAATGATCTTTCAGGGAGAGAGACCGCACTGGAACCACATAGCTGCGTTTTTCTGCCTTCTGGCTGCCGTCGGACTTACATTTCCACCCTCATCAAACTGACCTATCATGATCGACCATCCGTTTTCTATCAGCCGCAGAAGTCTGAACCTGACGATGACAGCCTGCATTGCCATGTGGCTTCTCTCGCAGATAGTAATTGTGTTGAATGGAATGGACTCGCCGCAGATATCAGACGCTCTGCGACACGAGACTCTTGCCCGGCAATGCGCGGATGCAGGAGTGTGGTATCCTTCGCCTGAGCAGACAGCAGGACTGCCCGACAATCCGACATATATCAACTACGCCGGTCTGATCAATATAATTGTACTTTGCATCAAGGCATTCGGCACATATAAGGCCGTTTTCTGGCTCAACATTCTCTCCAACTGCGTCATTCTGGCATCCATCTACATGCTGACAAAAAGACTGTGCGGCGGGAAAACTCCGGCAATCGCGGCAATCCTGTATTGCCTATGCCCGATGACGGTGTTCTATGTTTGTGAGACGATGTCGGAACTGCCTTGCATGGCCATGACTTTTCTGTCGCTTGCGCTGGCGTGCAGAAAGCGCGTCACGACACTTCTTGCAGCCGGACTTGTCATGGCTGCCGCGATCTACATAAGACCCGTCGCGGTGCTGTTCGCTATCGCAGCGATACTCTTCATGCTGCTGAAGAGAGAAAACCTGCGGCGCCCGGCCGCCTATGCGGCAGGTGCGGCGATAGGCTGTCTTCTTATTGTCTCGTTCAACACGCGGATTTCCGGAGGACACCGGTTCCTGTCGTCGACAACTCTCGGAGTCAACATGCTTATCGGCGCCAACGACTACTGTCACGGATCTTACAACGACATGGTATTTGACGACAATCTTTCCGACGCTCTGACAGGCAGAAATGTTTTCGAATGCGACTCTGTCTACAGGGGGCTCGCTTACGATTGGATCAGGAAGAATCCGGGGAAATGGATATCACTCTCGCTTCCCAAGATAAAAAGCCAGTTGGGTGTGGACAAGAACCGCGAAAGAGGAATATCATACACCTACTTTTACCTATCGGTTCTCTATCTGGCCACGCTATTCGGCATATGGATCAGACGCCGTAAAATTGCCGGACCTGACATAGCCGTGCTGTTTCCGTTTGCCTGCGGTCTGGCATTGTCGGTGCTGACAGTCGGTGCTACAAGATATAATTTCCCATACATTCCATGCCTGATATATTTTGCCGCACCGGCTTTCGGCAAACTCCTCAGAACTACGGCAGATTCCCGTATTGCATCTAACACTCATACCTCATGAATATATATATAGCGCCCGTGCAAGGGCATACAGACGCCGCGTGGAGGCACTTCCACCATGCCGCCTATGGCGGCGACAACCGCTATTTCACTCCGTTCATCCGCTGCGACCACGGCGAACTGCGCAGACAGGATCTGCGTGACTACACCTCGGAACTCAACGACGGTCTGACTCTCGAACCGCAGGTGATCTTCCGCGACATGGAGGAACTCGACATCCTGCTCGCCAGCCTCACTGCCGTCGGCGCCACGGAGGTCAACCTCAACATGGGCTGTCCTTTCCCGCTACAGACCGGCAAGGGACGAGGAGCAGGATTTCTGCGCAATATCGCGGAAGGGAGAAAGATTCCGGAAGTGCTTGCAAAATACCCCGCACTCTCCTGCTCTGTCAAGATGCGTCTGGGCTATGAAGACCCGACCGAATGGAAAGAGATGATGACAGTGCTCAACAGCCTGACTCTACGCCATATCGACGTGCATCCGCGTGTGGCACGGCAGCAGTATTCGGGCGACCTTCATATGGATCAGTTCGAGGCGATTCTCGGCGAAAGCCGTAATCCGGTGGTGTTCAACGGGGAAATCCACACACCCGACGACATAGCAGCAATCGCCGGGAAATATCCAGACATTGCCGGAGTAATGACCGCACGCGGCGTGCTCGGCCGGACGTCACTCGCCGCCGAATACGGAGAGGGGAAGGAATGGGACCGCCCGAAAAGGATCGAACGGATGCTCGGCTTCCACCGCGAACTTCTCGACTATTACACATCAACCCTTTGCGGCGACTCGCAGATCATATCGAAGATCAAGCCCTTCTGGGAATACGCCGAAGCAGAAATCGGCCGCAAAGCATGGAAAGCCATCCGCAAAGCCGGCAACATGGCAAAATACCACTCAGCCATAGCCATGATCGAATAGACTCCGGCTTCCGGGAAAAGACACAGGGCATCGAATGAACGCATTCGATGCCCTGTTTGCATATTGCTGTTTTTCTTACATCAGCGGATGAAGAGAAGCTCGCGATATTTGGGTAGAGGCCAGATCTCGTTGTCGACCATCAGCTCAAGCTTGTCGATATGGCGACGGATCTCCTCCATGAAGGGTGCGACGTCGTCGTGATACGAGATCGCTTTCTCTCGCTCGGATTCGATGCGGTTGGCGTGCTTGCGGGCGTTGACCATGTTCTCGACTCCGCTCTTGATGGCTGATATGTGGTCGCTGATCGCCTCGATGTTCGCCAGATCCTGAGCAGAGATGCTGTCGGCCTTTGAGCCTTTGAAGAGCTGCTGGATCTTGTAGACGTTGTCGAGCAGAAGCGACTGGTAACGCACAGCGGCGGGAATGATGTGATTGATGGCGAGATCGCCGAGCACTCGGCTCTCGATCTGGATCTTCTTGGTAAACATCTCCCACTTCACCTCGTTGCGGGCCTCGATCTCCTTTTTGGTGAGGACTCCGGTCTTCTCGAACATCTCGACAGACTGCGGAAGCATGTAGCGGTCGTACATGAGCGGAGCTGAGGTCTCGACGTCAAGTCCGCGGCGCGCTGCCTCCTCTTTCCACTCGTCGCTGTATCCGTTGCCGTCGAAGTGTATGGGGCGTGAGTCGCGGATAAGTTTCTTGACCTCGTCGAGGATGGCGTGATCACGGTCCTCACCTTCGGCCACACGGGCATCGACAGCGTCGGCGAATTCTTCAAGCTGCGCGGCCACTGCGGCGTTGAGCGCGATGAGAGCCGAAGCGTTGTTGGCCGATGAACCCACGGCGCGGTATTCGAACCGGTTGCCCGTGAACGCGAATGGGCTTGTGCGGTTGCGGTCGGTGTTGTCGAGAGTCAGTTCGGGAATCTGTGCGATGTCGAGCGTGATCTTCTCTTTGCCGTCTATAGTGATCTTGCTGATGGAATCAGCTTTCTCCACTCTGTCGAGGATACCGCTCACAGCCGAGCCGAGGAACATAGAGATGATGGCCGGGGGAGCCTCGTTGGCACCGAGACGGTGGGCGTTGGTGGCGTTGATGATCGACGCCTTGAGAAGACCGTTGTGCTTGTGGACAGCCGCCATGACATTGGCCACGAATGTGACGAATCGGAAGTTGTCGTGCTCGTTCTTGCCGGGAGCGAAGAGCAGCGTGCCTGTGTCGGTGCCGAGACTCCAGTTGTTGTGCTTGCCCGAGCCGTTGATACCGGCGAAAGGCTTCTCATGCAGCAGCACGCGGAAGTTGTGGCGGCGTGCCACCTCCTCCATGACCGACATAAGGAGCAGGTTGTGGTCGTTGGCAAGGTTCGCCTCCTCGAATATGGGGGCAAGCTCGAACTGGTTGGGCGCAACTTCATTGTGACGGGTCTTGGCGGGTATGCCGAGACGGTGGGCCTCAAGCTCAAGATCGAGCATGAACGCCTCGACACGGCTCGGGATCGAGCCGAAATAGTGATCTTCGAGCTGCTGGTTCTTGGCAGACTCATGCCCCATCAGTGTGCGTCCGGTCATGACAAGGTCGGGACGCGCCGCATATAGAGCCTCGTCGACAAGGAAGTATTCCTGCTCCCACCCGAGATTACAGATGACATGGCTGACCTCGGGATTGAAGAAACGGGCCACGCGAGTGGCGGCCTTGTCGATACTGTTGAGCGAACGGAGAAGCGGGGTCTTGTAGTCAAGGCTCTCGCCGGTGTACGACACGAAGACCGTGGGGATGCAGAGAGTATTGTCGACAATAAACGCCGGCGACGAAATATCCCATGCCGAATAGCCGCGGGCCTCAAAAGTATTGCGGATGCCGCCGTTGGGGAAGGAGGAGGCGTCGGGTTCCTGCTGCACGAGGAGTTTGCCCGAGAATTTCTCTACCACTCCCCCCTTGCCGTCATGCTCGACAAAGGCGTCGTGCTTCTCGGCGGTGCTTCCGGTTAGCGGATGGAACCAGTGGGTATAGTGGCGCGCTCCGTTGTCGAGGGCCCAGCGCTTCATGCCGTCGGCCACGCTGTCGGCGAGCTCACGTCCGAGGGGCTGTCGGTTGTCGATGGCACACACCAGCGCGTCGTAAGTCTCTTTCGGAAGATACTCGAACATGCGCTGACGGTTGAAAACCTGCTTACCGTAATAAGCCTCGACTCTCTCTTTGGGAAGCTCGACCTTCACCGCCTTGCGTGCGGTGGCTTCCTCTACACTTTTGAATCTGAGATCTGACATAAGTGTTACTCTCAATATATGAATATAGGTAATTGAAAAAGGGGGCTGAAGCCCCCTCTGTTGTTGTTTTATTTGCCGAACATCTCAAGGATGCGTCTCATCGCCTCCTCTGTGTTCTCGCGGGTGTTGAACCCTGTGAGCCTTATGTAGCCTTCGCCCGCCGCACCGAATCCGACGCCGGGAGTGCAGGAGATATATGCCTCCGACAGGCACTTGTCGAAAAGACTCCATGATGACTCGCCTGCGGGCGACTTCACCCAGATGTAAGGTGAATTGTCGCCGCCGAAGACAGTGAATCCGGCGCGGGCCATCGTGTCGCGGATCAGGCGCGCGTTGGCCAGATAGTAGTCAACATTCTCGCGGACCTCTCTTTTCCCTTCGGGAGAATAGAGAGCCTCGGCACCTCGCTGTATGATGTAGCTCGCACCGTTGAATTTTGTGGTCTGACGGCGCAGCCAGAGCTTGCGCAGCGACACCTCACGGTTCTCCTCGTCTGTGCCTGTCAGCGTCGACGGCACGACGGTGTAACCGCAGCGGAGTCCGGTGAAACCGGCGGTCTTCGAGAAACTGCGCACTTCGATCGCCACTTCGCGGGCTCCCTCGATCTCATATATAGAATGGGGAACGTCTTCGGAAGTGATATAGGCGCAATATGCCGAATCATATATGATGACAGCACGGTTGGCGCGGGCGTATTCCACCCAGGCCCTGAGTTCGTCGCGAGTGAACGACACACCCGTCGGATTGGCCGGAGAGCAGAGGAATATCACATCGGCATGCACTGCCGGAGGGACAGGCTTGAACCCGTTGGCCTCGTTGCATTCGAGATAGACGAAGCGGCTCCAGCGGCCACCCTCGAGCACTCCCCCGCGACCGTCGATGACGTTTGAATCGACATACACAGGATAGCCGGGATCGGCAACTGCCACTATACTGTCTTCCGAGTATATGTCGCCAAGATTTCCGAGATCGCTTTTCGCACCGTCGGAAATGAATATCTCGTCGGGCGAGATCGCGATTCCGCGGGCAGCATAATCATTTGCGGCAATGGCATTGCGCAGAAAGTCGTAACCCTGTTCGGGTCCATATCCGTGAAACGTCGATTTGGCGGCCATGTCGTCAACAGCGCGGTGCATGGCCGCAATAGCTGCCTGAGGCACCGGAAGAGTCACGTCGCCGATATCCATGCGGATCACGTCAGCCTCCGGATGCTCCTCACGGTATGCGCGGAGTCTTGCAGCCACGGTCGAGAAGAGATACGACTCGGGAAGTTTTTCGAAATTATCGTTGATTTTCATCTTGTTTCTTTTTTACTGAATGATTTGTTTCATCAGAGATAGAACTCTCCGTCGCATATGAAAGCGGCCGGTCCGGTCATGAATACATGGCCGGTTTCCTCGTCCCAGCGGATGCGGAGTGTTCCGCCGCGGAGGCGCATCTCGACGTCGCGTCCGGCAAGCCCGTTGAGCGCGGCGGCCACAGCCGTGGCGCATGCTCCGGTGCCGCAGGCGAATGTCTCGCCGGTGCCACGCTCCCATACGCGCATCTCGATCGTGTGCCGGTCGATCACCCTCGCGAACTCGATATTTGCCTTGCGGGGAAATATCGGAGCAATCTCAAGCTGAGGTCCCTCGGCCAGCACCTGACGGTCGGTGATGCAGTCGGTGAATATCACACCGTGGGGATTACCCATGCTTACTGCTGTGACGGGATAAGATATATCCCCGACAGTCACTGTCTCCGAGATCATGGAGTCCTTGCCGGAAGAAAGAACCGGGATTGACTCCGGCTTCAGACAGGGTTCGCCCATATCGACAGTAACAGACTCCACCACGCCATCAGACACATGCAGATGCAGAATCTTTATGCCGGCAAGCGTCTCAAGCGAGACTTCGGTTGACGCAGTAAGACCGCGATCGTAGACATACTTGCCGATGCAGCGCGACGCGTTGCCGCACATCTCGGCTTCCGAGCCGTCGGAATTGAACATGCGCATCCTGAAATCGGCCACTTCGGATTTCATTATGGCCACGAGGCCGTCAGAGCCGATGCCGAAGTGGATGTCGCTCATTCTGCGGGCGAGATCTGAAAGGTCATTGGGAATCTCCACGGTGGCGTCGATATAGATGTAGTCGTTGCCGGCGCCATGCATCTTGGAGAACGAGATTTTTTTTTGATCTTTTTTCATAGCGTTTACGCCGTGTGCCGGCGTCGCAGAAGAAAATCTTTCTGTAGAAACTTATGGAAGCTGATCAGGCAGCTCCTGTATCATGTTGCGAAAAAACATTTTCCACATTGCAAAATTAATAAAGATTTTCAAAACCATGAAATTTTAGCACATAAAAAATCAGCCGGCCGCAAAAACGCGACCGGCCGACGGAACTGTATGGAAAACTCTATTTCCGTATCTAATGATACATCTTCATGTCGGGAAGCCTCAATATCATTTGCTCTTGAATGTAATAGGCACCGTAAATTTGCTTGCAACGGGCTTCCCGTCGTTCTCTGCGGGAATCCAGTTCCCGCTGGTAAGAAGGAGAACTCTCTTTGCCTCGGCATCAAACTCATCACCCTGAGAGCGTAATGTCTTCAAGTCGCTGATCTGTCCGTCTGTACCGATCGTGAACTGCAGGATCACCCTCACAGTTACTGGCGTCTCTGTCTGGGCCACCCCTGCAGGCCATTTGATATTCTGCGACAGGAACTCCATGAACGCACTCTGACCGCCTTTATATTCGGTCGTCTTTTCCGCAGCGAGATGCACGTGGTCTTCATTTGACGCCTCGCCCGATTTTGTGACGATCATGATTTTTCCCTGAGGATAGGCAGGATCATTCTTGACTATTGCCATTGAGGTGATGGTGGAAGGATCGATATCCTTCAAGTCCTGAAAGTCCTGCTTCTTTCCGTCGATAAATGTCACCATAGCGGAAGCGCCATTCTCCGCTTCCGAGTTCTCAGTGATCTGTGTAGCCGCTGATGCCGGAGCTGTGTTTTCTTTTTCATCAAACTCTTCAGCCACGATTCCGTCGTTATCGGAATCTATGACTACCGCACTACGACTCTCCTGATCGAAGGCAGACGACCCAGTGGCCGGGATTTGCACATTTGCGTCTGAAGCATTAACTTTGCTTTCAGAAACATCGCTCAGCGTTGCCGCCGAAAAACTGTCGACCACGTCAGCCACTGCAGGCTGCGAAAGGGTCAGAACCGCAACTGCCGCAACCGCGGGGAGAGCGAGCGCCGCCACATGGCGCTTAGGACTCGATTTTTTGCTCATCATCATAATGATACGTTTTTTAATTAGTGATTTGTGATGTAGACTGTCGGCGAAGACTGGAAAACTTGAGCCGACAGTCTTTTTTAATAACATAAGCTGATATTCAGCCGGCTCGTTGCCGGCGACAATACGGTCAACCTGAAACTCATGATTATCTTTGACCTCGCGCATCATGAGCCACGCCGCAGGCGAAAACCACTGGAGCGCCGCAGTGAGTTGCGCCGGTATTAGATCAAGCCAGTGACAGAGCCGCAGATGGGCATGTTCATGAGCCAGTATCATCGCGCACGAATCATCAAGATCCTCCGGACGGACCACAACATAGCGTCCCCAGCTGAACGGTCCGGGCGCACGACGCGACACAACAAGTGTGTATCCATCCTTCTTATATCGGACGCCGCCGGCGATCAAAAACGCCATCCTCACCGTTCCGGCAAGTGTAAAAAGCAGAGCAAGCCCGGCTCCCGACATGTATATCCAAAGCAAGAAGCGCAGCCAGTCAAACCGAGGGACTGTTTCGCCCTGAGAAGAATCCACCAGCGAGACCATGACAGGGAGTCCGATCTCAACCGTCCCCGGTGCCGCAGAGGAAGCCAGCAGCCCCGGCAATGCCGGCAGAAGCCATGACACGGCATATATGGCGAGAAGCACTCCCCTGTTGAAGGCATGAAATGTGGTGGTCGACATCAGCCACTTGTAGGCCAGATAAAGCAGCGTCATAACGATAGCCACCTGGATCATATATGCAAGAAAACTCCCCATGCTCACTCCTCCTTTCTGTCTTTGCCGACACCGGCTTTTCTCTGCGATTCTATGGTGTCGATAAGCTCGCGCAACTCATCGGTCGAGATCTTTTCCTCCCTGACGAGCGAGGAGACAAAACCGATATACGAACGGTTGAAGAACCGTTCGACCATGCCGAGCAGCGACCTGTCGCGGTATTCGGCCCCATCGACCAGCGAATAGTAGCGGTATGAGTTTCCGACCTTCTCATGACCGAGCCAGCCCTTGGCCTCAAGTCCGCGCACAAACGTAGACACTGTGTTGAAATGAGGTCGCGGCTCGGGCAGACAATCCACTATCTCGCGGACAAACATCGGGCCGTGACTCCATATGCAGTCCATGATCGCCTCCTCCTTGGGCGACAGTCGCTTTCTGCCTGTGCTTTTGTCGTTCATAAGTAACATAGCTTTTGTACGCACAAAAATATAACTAAGTTTTTAGTTGAGCAACTAAAAACTTAGTTATTAACATATATTAACCATCAAAAGAGATGGTCAAACTTCAGTACCGTTTACATATATAGCTTGATATTAGCGCATTATCTTGTAATTTTCCGACAGACCGTCGGCATACTCAACGATAAGGACATTCACGCCCGGAGGGCATGCGGAAAGAGACACCTTGCATGTATCGAATTCCATAGCCAGAAGATTGCCGGCGATATCATAGAGAAGGATCGACTGCACGGGGACATCGCTCGACACCGTGCATATGTCGCCGTCGATGCTGATGCCGGATCTGAAATCCGGTTTTACATTGTTGACAGCAGAGTGCCCCGGAAGACTGCCCTCTCGCACTCCCTGAAAGAACATTGAAACCGGAATATCTCCTTGCTTATCTACAAATTTAGCATTGAATACCCTGATTCTCACATCATGACTGCCTTTGGCGACGGGGCCGAGATGAAGAATTCTATTGTCGATTTTGTCTCCAGGGCACCAGTTCGAGAAAGACTGCCACTGCGCATCTGTCATCTCGCTGTAGCCGTATATACCATTCAGCTGCGTGTTATACACCCGGAATGGTTCACAACTGTCCCTTCCGGGTGTAAAGATTGTAGCCAGTTTGTTGTCAAAATATACCGCGTGTTTCCGTCTGTTGTATTCTTCTCCCCCCGCATTGGCTCCATGATTCGAGCTGACAAGCACAACCTGACCGTCTTCCACATCTTCTGTGAGTTCGAAAGACCACGTCTTGATGGTCTCGCCGGGAACATCGGTGCAGCCCTCACCATAGTTATTGAAGTTTCCACCTTTGTATTCCGGTTTTTTCATCACAATCGGAACAAGCACATTGTTCTCGGTTTTTGACGCGGGCTCAGAATTCGTTACGAAAGTCAGAGTACCGGTAAATACATCCTGACGACCTGCGCAACCCATCACCTGCTCGTTGGCTGCATAAGGAATTCCAAACAGTTCGAACTCGGCCCACAGGTCATACTGCTCGCGAAGCCTCGCATCGCGGAGAATAAGCGACATATAGTCCATCTCGAATTCATAAGGCACAGATTTGGGTTCGAAGTTTTTGTTCATGAACGGAGTGATGAAACGTCCGATCTCGATCCGCTGTGTCTCTTCAGGCACATATGATTCCGCCCCCTTGGGGACAAGCGCGATATTTATATTGCCGATACGGTCGTAATTGTCACACAGAGCCCCGATATCGACAAGCATCTTAAGATTTTCGCCGATGAGATCAAGTTGCTCGTCGGTGAGCCTTACGGAATATAGAGATGTGCTGTGACGCAGAATTCCGTCATCCTCCGGGATCATTGCCTTGCTCTGGTCAGAAAGATTTTCGAGAACATTGTAACCGTCGAAGAAGATGGCCTCGTCATAGATGCGGAGCCTGGTCTCCTCGCCGTCGGCGGCTGCATAAGCAGAATATGCCGACATGCACATTGCCAGGGATGACGCGATCAGGATTTTGCCGTAAAGTTTTGCCATAAATTCAGTTTTTAGCGTTTTAAAAAAGTTTTACGCCACAAATATAGCAAAACTTGCCATCAACCGCAAGCATTGACATAATTTTCCTTAATATTCTTTCACAAATGCCAGACGCCTTGTCTCAGCGTCAGAAAAGAGACGCCATAATTTCATCCGAGATCATAATGCCGGTTCGTGAAAGCGAGACACGGCTTCGGTCAGGCGATATTTCCATCTTTCCGGCGTCAATCCACTTGCGGGCATACTTCACAAGCGATTCAAGAGCCTCCTGACCGAACGCCGCACCGTATTCGGAGAGAGAGAGTCCCTCGCGAGTGCGAAGCCTCGTCATTATCATCTCCTCCCGCAACTCCTCCACACCGAGCATCTCGGAATCGACCGGAGAATCACCTTTTCGCTCCAGCCAGTAAGCCATGTATGAGCGCATGTCGGGCCTGTTCGCTGTCCGCAGGCGATTGCCGTCGTAACTGTGAGCCCCCGGGCCGAGTCCAACATAAGGCACACCCTGCCAATAAAGGCTGTTATGACGCGACCGGCATCCCGGCCGGGCGTAGTTGGAAATCTCATACTGCTCGTAACCTGCATCGGCCAAAGCCTCTGAAAGAGAGGCGAACATGCAGTTGCAGTCGTCGTCGGATGTTTCTTCGAGCCGTCCGGAGTCGCGAAGACGTGTCAGCGCCGACCTCTCCTCATACATCAGTGAATAAACCGATACATGTTCCGGATTCATGGCGATGACACCTCCGACCGAATCCATAAGAGAATCCACAGTCTGCCCGGGCAGACCGAACATAAGATCAAGACTGATGTTATCAAAGTAACGGCGCAGCGTCTCATACGCCCCGCGGGCCGTGGCCGAGTCATGACGACGGCCGATGGCCCGAAGTTCAGAGTCGACAAGCGACTGCACACCCATGCTGATTCGACTCACGCCACACTCGCGCCAGAGACGCGCCTTTTCATCGGAGACATCGTCGGGATTGACCTCTATGGTGAATTCACTGCAATGTCCAGTCAGCTCAAGAAGACCGGATGCCAGCCGGGCGAAACTGTCGGAAGGGATAAGCGAGGGGGTACCTCCCCCTATATATAATGTGGTTTCATCACGGTCAACCGATAGCGGTAGCTCCGGAATTCTTGCCGAGGCCTCCGAAAGAAGAGCCCCGACATAATCAGGCCATTCAGCCAGACGCTCTCCGACCGAATAGAAATCACAATAAAGGCATCGTCTGCGGCAAAACGGCACATGCACATACACTCCTGTCATAAAATTCGAATGTCAATTTTCTTGCAAAAATAACAAAATTTGCTAAATATGTTACAAAACATAAAAACAGTTTACAGATAATAGCACAATTTTTACTAAATTGCGGACGGAAAAAGGAAACCACATCCTGATCCGACCGTATAAACGCCACCAAAACTCTTAAAATCTTATATCTTATGAAGATTTACAAAACGAATGAAATCAAGAACATCGCCCTGCTTGGATCGAAGGGCGCCGGGAAAACCACACTCGCCGAATCTATGATTTACGAGTGTGGAGTTATAAAACGTCGCGGAACGGTTGACGCAGGCAACACCGTATCCGACTATTTCCCCGTTGAGAAAGAGTATGGCTACTCGGTTTTCTCAACGGTTTTCAATGCCGAATTCAACAACAAGAAACTCAATATAATCGACTGCCCGGGGGCTGACGACTTTGTCGGCAACGCCTACACCGCACTCGGAGTGTGCGACATGGGTCTCATACTTGTCGACGCCCAGTATGGCGTGGAGGTGGGCACACAGAACATATTCCGCACCACTTCCGCCCTCAAAAAACCGATCATCTTCGCTGTCAACCAGATGGACGCGGAGAAAGCAGATTTCGAGAATGTGCTGGAGCAGCTTCGCGACTCGTTCGGCCCGCGTGTGGTTCAGATACAATATCCCCTTGAGTCAGGACCGGGCTTCCACTCGATGATCGATGTGCTGCTCATGAAGAAATATGAGTGGGGTCCCGAAGGAGGCGTCCCGACGATCAGCGACATTCCGGCAGACCAGCTTGACAAGGCCCGCGAACTCAACCAGATCCTCGTCGAGGCTGCCGCAGAGAACGACGAGACTCTCATGGAGAAATTTTTCGAGCAGGGCAGTCTCACCGAAGACGAGATGCGCGAGGGTATCCGCAAGGGTCTTGTGGACCGTTCGATCTACCCTGTCGTACTTCTGTCGGCCGCAAAAGACATGGCAGTGCGCCGACTCATGGAATTCCTCGGAAACGTATGTCCGTTCGTGAGCGACATGCCGGCGCCTGTCACAACCTCCGGTGTCGAGGTGAAGCCTGACGCCGACGGCCCCGTATCTGTATTCTTCTTCAAGACATCGGTCGAGCCGCATATCGGTGAGGTGTCATACTTCAAGGTGATGAGCGGCACACTGAAGGCCGGAGCCGATCTTGAGAACGCCACACGCGGAGGCAAGGAGCGACTCGCACAGATATTCACCGTTTGCGGCCAGATCCGCAATCCGATCGACTCGCTTGTGGCCGGCGACATAGGCGCCACAGTCAAACTCAAGGATGTGCGCACAGGCAACACCCTCGACGAGAAAGGCTGTGAGTATCAGTTCGACTTCATCAAATATCCTGCGCCGAAATATGTCCGCGCCATCAGACCGGTCACCGAAAGCGACGGCGAGAAACTGTCGGCCATACTGACGCGCATGCATGAGGAGGATCCCACATGGGTCATCGAACAGAGCAAGGAACTCAAGCAGACTCTTGTGAAAGGCCAGGGAGAATTCCACCTCCGCACACTCAAATGGCGCATCGAGAACAATGAGAAACTTCCCATCATGTTCGAAGAGATGCGTATTCCCTACCGCGAGACAATCACAAAGGCAGCCCGCGCCGATTACCGCCACAAAAAGCAGTCGGGCGGTTCGGGACAGTTCGGCGAGGTGCATCTTATCATCGAGCCTTATACTGAAGGGATGCCCGAACCCGACAGCTACAAGTTCGGCAACCAGGAGTTCAAGCTCAAGGTGCGCGACAAGCAGGAAATACCTCTGGAATGGGGCGGCAAGCTCGTGGTCTACGACTGCACGGTCGGCGGATCGATCGACGCGCGTTTCATTCCGGCCATCGTCAAGGGTCTGATGGACCGCATGGAGCAGGGTCCCCTCACCGGCTCATACGCCCGCGACGTGCGCGTCATGATCTACGACGGCAAGATGCACCCGGTAGACTCCAACGAGATCTCGTTCCGTCTGGCCGGCCGCAACGCATTCAGCGAGGCTTTCCGTCAGGCCAATCCGAAGATTCTCGAACCGATCTATGATGTTGAGGTTCTCACTCCTGGCGACACGATGGGCGACGTGATGAGCGATCTGCAGGGACGCCGCGCCATCATCATGGGCATGGAGTCAGAAAACGGCATCGAGAAACTCAACGCCAAGGTTCCCCTGAAGGAAATGTCAAGCTATTCGACTTCGCTCAGCTCGATCACCGGAGGAAGAAGCAGCTTCTCGATGAAGTTCGCAAGCTACGAGCTCGTGCCAGGCGACGTTCAGGAGAAACTTCTCAAAGAGTACGCCGAGACACAGACCGAAGAATAATCACATTCTGCGATACTGACGACCGGAACCGCCTTCACAAAGAGGGCGGTTCTTTTTTTTGTCATTTACCACTTTCAATTCCATTATCACCACCTGTATGCAAACAATATGCAACAATTACAATATTTCAACAGATATATGGATAAATACAAATTATAAAATTTGGATATAAAAGTTAAAAAATATATATTTGCACATGAGAATTCTCTGATGACGGCATTATGAGCTGTCCGTCTTCAAATCCGTATTATTTTTCCACGCCGGCAAGCAGCTAACCGGCATTATCGAAAAACTATGAGAAAAGAATTTACATTCACACTCGGCATGTTGATCGCGGCCTCATCATTACCCGCCGCCGCGCAACTGCAGGAAACACCACTCATCGGACGCGCACTGACACCCAGGCCTCTGGCGCTCACTGTAGAGAAAGCAGCGAATCTGCCTGAGAAAGCAAGAAAAAGCCCGGAACGTGAACACCCATCCTCACTGACAGGCAAGACCTACGTTCTCGTCTCCAACGACGGCACCAATGAATACAACTCCGGAGTAAACGTAGAGGCCGGAGCATCGACAGGCGAAATCATCTTCAAACAGATGATAGCCGGATGCGACATCCCCGCCACCTACGACGCATCTACGGGAACGGTGACAATAAGCACCGGCGGTGTCATCGGCCAGAGCACGAACTTCGGCGACGTCACCCTGTGGGCCTTTGAAGGAGGCACATCGCTTTACACATATGACGTTACAGCCACTGTCGAAGATGACACCATAACATTCGACGGAGGTTTATGCGCCACAGTGATATACAACGGCGGCAACGCCCTTTATGACGCCATACTCGACGGAGTCATGACTGAAGCTAACGGAAGCGCGACATTCGCCACCGCTAACTCCGGCACATTTGTGACTCCACTTATCGTAACAAAAGACACTGACAGCTCGCTGAAAGTCGTCGGACTGAGCAACGTCATGTACGGTTGCAACTACACCGTACCCGTACTGTTCGACAGCTCGGCCAAGACCGCGACCATCAGCGGCAGCACGCCTGTAGACAACAGCAGCCAGTACGGCTATTATTACCTGATGGGCGACCTCAACCAGGGAGCAGTGACAATGAACTACACCACTTCCGACAGCTCGACGGCCATGAGCGTGCAGAACATATATTTCTGTACGGCTGACAAACACGGTCTCGCACTCTCCGCATTCAGCATCAACGTGGATTTCAACATCGAGACAGCAGAAGCGGAAGGTAGCACTCCGGGCGACGAGTTCCCGACCACTGCAACCCTGGGCAACATAATCTACAGCCTCGACGAGGATAGCCTCACCGCTGTCGTGACCGGATGCGTGGCCGGTCTCACGACCCTCGACATTCCTGCCACCATCACAGTGCAGGAAAAAACACTTGCAGTCATCGGAGTCAATGCCAACGCATTCAACGGCAACAAGACCGTGACTTCGATCACACTTCCCTCCTCGATCAGGACTCTGGGCACTGACGCGTTCCGCAACGTGGCCAATCTGAAGACCCTGTATATCGAGGATCTGGCGGCATGGTGCGCTGTGGAGATCGCCAACGGCAACGCCAACCCGATCTACAACGTGTTCCCGACCAATACCGCCAACTGGGGTCACGTTTACTTCAACAACGAGGAGGTCAGCACAACGCTAGTGATTCCCGAAGGAGTGACATCAATCTCTCGCAGCTTCTATGGCTTCAAGCCTCTCGAATCAGTGACACTGCCCGAGACTCTCAAGACTCTCGGCGACCAGAGCTTCGCAAACTGCGCGGCACTTGCTTCGATCCGCATTCCCGGCTCGGTTGAGAGCATCGGGTCAGCGTTCTGGAGCTGCACCGGTCTTGAGAACGTGACTCTCTGCGAAGGAATCAAGACAATCGGCGCATCTACATTCTATGGCTGCAAGAAACTTGCCGAAATCACTCTTCCCGCATCACTTGAGCAATTCACCGGATACATGACATTCTCCGGCTGCAACGCCCTCACTACCATAACAAGTAATGCGGAAGTTCCTCCCACTTTCGCCTATGCGTCGATGCCCGACATGATATTCGACGATGACGCGTTCGAAAACGTGACGGTCAAGGTTCCGGTATCGAGCGTAGATGCCTACAAGGCAGCCGACGTATGGAAAGAATTCATGACAATCGAAGGCGATCCCGGCATAATTCCCTCCGAGACAACCGCAGACGGCATCTACTACAGCCTTGATTCCGAGATGCTCACCGCCACAGTGACAGGATGTGTTGAGGATCTGACAGTTCTCTCCATCCCCTCGGCAATCAGCGTATCGGATCACGAATTCAATGTGATCGCGGTAGCAGCCGATGCATTCAACGGCAATAGGGCGATCACATCGATCAGCATCCCTGCATCGGTGATCTCTCTCGGCAACGACGCGTTCCGCAACATAGCCAACCTCAGAACCCTCAACATCGAAGACCTCGCGGCATGGTGCGCCGTAGAGATCGCCAACGGCAACGCCAACCCGATCTACAACGTGTTCCCAACCAACACCGCCAACTGGGGTCACGTTTACTTCAACAACGAGGAGGTGGCGGAGGAACTTGTCATTCCCGACGGAGTCACCGCTCTGTCCCGCAACTTCTACGGCTTCAAGTCACTGACATCAGTGACTATGCCTGAGACTCTCGAGAGACTCGGCGACCAGACTTTCGCAAACTGCACAGGTCTGACATCTGTAGAAATTCCGGCTTCGGTCAAATCGATCGGCTCGGCGTTCTGGTGCTGCACCGGTCTTGAGACAATAACTCTCAGCGAGGGACTTGAGACGATCGGAGCATCTACATTCTACGGTTGTTCGGCACTAACCGAGATCACCATCCCCTCCACTGTGACAGAGTTCACCGGCTACATGACATTCAGCGGCTGCTCCGCACTGGCTGAAATCACATGTCTTGCCGCCGAACCTCCGACATTCACATATGCGTCAATGCCCGACATGATCTTCGATGAAGAGACTTTCGCCAACGCCACACTCTATGTGCCAGCCGACAGCAAGGAATCATATGCCGGCGCCGACGTATGGAAAGAATTCAGCAATATCGAGGATTATAATGACCCGAACGGATCTGACAGCGTTGACATGATCGGATCAGATGCAGACGCAGAAGCAGTATACTTCAACCTTCAGGGTGTACGTGTCGACAATCCTTCAGAAAGAGGAGTATATATCAAGGTGACCAAGGCCGGAACGGTCAAAGTCGCAGTGAAGTGATCAGAATTCTGAAACAATAATCCGGATCCGGCCGCAATGGCCTGGAGATCCGGAATCCAAAACAGGCTGTGCCGCATGAAAACGGCACAGCCTGTTCTTTTTCCATCCCACAAAAAAATGTCAAAGCAGGAGCGGCAGACAGAACGGAATCAGAGCGACCGCAGACGATAATCAAAAGCGGCAAGCGCGGCTTTTGCCCCCTCGCCCATAGCGATCACGACCTGCTTGAAGGGAACAGACGAGCAGTCTCCCGCAGCATAGACTCCCGGGATCTCCGTGCGGCACATGGCGTCGATCTCAAGCTCTCCGGCGCGGTTTGCCGGCACCTGCGGCACGAACACTTCGGTATTCGGCTGAAGGCCGATCTGGACAAACACTCCCGACACATCGTAATGCCTCGACTCGCCGCTCACGCGGTCGGTGACATCGAGTCCGTCGAGCGTCTTGCCGTCGCCGGTAACCCGGCTCACAGCAGATGAAAGATGCACATCGACATTGGGGAGACTTCGCAACTTCTCCTGAAGAACCGTATCGGCCTTCAACGTGTCGAGAAACTCAAACACGTCGACATGACGGCATATTGCCGCAAGGTCTATGGCTGCCTCGATGCCGGAGTTGCCGCCTCCTACGACAGCCACATCCTTTCCGGTGAAGAAAGGTCCGTCGCAATGCACGCAGAAAGCGACACCGTGCCCTATGTAGTCATCCTCTCCGGGCACATTCAGACGGCGCCAGCGCGCTCCGGTGGCGATGATGACCTGCGGAGCCTCGAACGTCTCTCCCCCTTTGGCTCGGATCTTCTTGACATCACCCTTGAGATCGACTTCCTCTACGGTTCGCGATTCGTAGATCCTGACCGGATAATCAAGCATGTGCTCCTTGAGATCGGCGGCGAGCTTTTCGCCGGTGGTGTGCTTCACGGAAATCACATTGTCTATTCCTGTCGTCTCCTTGACCTGACCTCCCACACGCTGAGCCACGACAGCGACGTCAAGACCTTTTCTGGCGGAATACACAGCGGCGGCAGCGCCGGCGGGGCCGCCTCCGACAACGATCAGATCCGCTTTGTGGACTTTGGCAGGACCTGCCGGCTGATCGCTTCCGAAGCGCTCCTCAAGCTTGTCAAGGATCTCGCCGAGCGCTCCTTTTCCCACCCATATCTGTTCACCGTTGGCATAGACTGTCGGCACGGATTTAACCCCGAGTTTCTCGGCCTCTGCCACGGCGAGATTGCCGTCGACAGTCTCCGAAATTATCCTGTCGTTGAAGAGAGCCATCTGGTTGAGAGCCTGCACCACGTCAGGGCAGTTCGTGCATTCAAGCGACACGTAGGTCACAAGCCGGATCTCCCCTTTCAGTCTGGCGATCCGCTCGCGCAGAGGCTCGTCGGGAAGAGTCCTGCCCTGCCCGTCGGCGTTGAGCACCGCAAGCAGCAGAGACGTAAACTCATGTCCACCCGGAATGCACCTGAACGTTATGCCTGTCGGCACACCGTCGCGGACAAGGGTAGCCGACGGCACATCTACGGCTCTTTCTTCCGATTCGACTCCTATCCGTGGCGAAGTCGACGCAAACTGGGTGAAAAACTCAAGCATTTCCTTGCCCGGGGCTGCCGCGGGATCATATGAGATCCTGAAAATATAATCATGTCCAAGACCGGCGAAAACCTGTTTCACCTGGTCGAGCAATTGTTTTTCCAATAGCATAGGCTTATCAGTAAGGATTCATATAAATAGTCATCATATTACCACAGAAGGCTGCCCTTCAGGGGACAGCCTTGCCGTGCATGTCAAATATCGGGGAACCTGTCAGAGTTTGCCGACCAGATCGATATTTGGTTTGAGAGTCTCGGCTCCTTTCTTCCATTTGGCGGGACATACGTCACCGGGATGTCCGGCTACGAACAGAGCGGCCTCGACCTTGCGGACAAGCTCGTCGGCATCACGACCGATACTGTTGTCCTGCACCTCGGCAATCTTGACAAGGCCTTCGGGATTGACAACGAACGTACCTCTGTATGCCACGCCCTCATCCTCGATCATGACTCCGAAAGCGCGAGCGAGCAGACCTGTCGGATCGGCGAGCATGGGATATTCGATCTTCTTGATTCTGTCGGAAGTGTCGTGCCATGCCTTGTGGACGAAATGAGAATCCGTGCTCACAGAGAACACTTCCACACCCATGTCCTTAAGCTGGGCATACTTGCTCTGAAGATCCTCAAGTTCGGTAGGGCATACGAAAGTAAAATCTGCCGGATAGAAGAAGAAAATCGCCCATTTGCCTTCGATATCCTTGTTGGTGACCTCCCGGAATTCTCCGTTCTGATAAGCCTGCACTTTGAATTCGGGGAGTTTTGAATTGATGATCGGTTCTTTTACAATCTTGTTGTCTTCCATAGTTGAAATTCTATTAAATTATTACACAGTCTGGCCGGAGACGACCGGCATGGCCGTCACCGGGGAAAGAGAGACACATCTCCTCTCCCTCTCCATGGTTAAAACACTTCCCCCCGCCGCAAGGTTCGGACTCTGAATATGTTGAATCAAGAGTCTAATCCAATTGAAAAAAATTTAAAATCATGAGAAAGATTACCGTCTGATCGGTCATTCACCGGCATGTCCGCCTGC
The DNA here is from genome assembly GCA_947176745.1 of uncultured Muribaculaceae bacterium. Taxonomy (GTDB): domain Bacteria; phylum Bacteroidota; class Bacteroidia; order Bacteroidales; family Muribaculaceae; genus Lepagella. Next base: position 251 of record CAMWRV010000020.1, on the reverse strand, counting down.
TCTTCAGTCGTTATGGAGCCCCGTATCTCAATCATCGCAAGCGTAAATCTGCTCGCTGACTGACCCCCTGACGGTAACATTTATTATTAAACAAGCTCTAAAAAAAACATCATGAAAAAATGCTATGGTTGCTCGCTACCATTCTTCTATTAGCGTGTCAGGAAATGCATCTGGACTCTCCAACAATGGAATTTTCATATAGAAGTTGTTTAAACTTATTTCAAGATGTTAATAATGCAATAGAATAATTA
>CAMWRV010000019.1 GCA_947176745.1 uncultured Muribaculaceae bacterium | reverse complement strand
AATTTTCAGGTGTTTTGAATGACGTTTTTCGGAACATCAAACTGAACACCCTACTTACTTTATATCCGAAATTAAATCTAAGAAAGGACCCACTTACGGCGCAAGCCTCCGCGCCCTCCGCGTGAGGCGAAAGTGTCAAAGCACTCCATAGCCTTTCGCAGAGCGATGCCGAGCCGCAGAGGGCTTCGCGTCAGCGTGTCAGCATCCCGCCCTCAGCGGGCCACGAACTTCTTTCCGCCGCGTATGTAGACGCTGCCCGGAACCGTCGTGTCTACACGACGGCCCATAACATCATAAATAGTATCTTCATTCAGACCGGCAGAGCTGTCATCGCCCGTTCCGCGCACTGAGGCTGGATCGCCGAAGTCTGCAAAACTGAAAATGACCTCTCCGTCTTCAATACATTCCTTGAATCCTCCAAGATATATACCGTTGTCAGGTTGCGGAAACCAGAACCATGTGAGCTGTCCGTCAAGATATGGAGCCCCGACTCCCTCTACCCATACAGTCTTGGGATGGGATTCTGTCGTGGAAAGACTCATCATGCGTCTCGTAACCCCGCTGACATGTACGTTCGTCTCGCCGGTGACTTTCCATCTGTTGTCGGGCTGTGGATCGTACAAGCCACTTTCATTGACTATACTTATCTGATGCTCTTCTCCTGTTGTCATCGAGAAATCGTACAGCGGAAGCCAGCTGACATTATCATCCGGATCGACATAGCGGACGCTAACCTTGCCGCCCTCCTCACACAGCAGCCAGCTGCCGCCGCTGCAAGCACCGCCCCCGCTACCACATCCAGACCCACCTCCGCTGACCGTCCCCGTCCGGTCGCGCCCCCTTCTTGCCTGTTGAGTCATCTTGTCAATAGCAACTAATCCGATGACAGATAAATAAAGGCCAGAGCAAGAGACACTGAAATTATTGTAATTACTATGGCGTTCCAAAACAGTAATGATGCAGGCATCGTGTCTAAAATATGCCTGACCTTTTCGGAATGAGGGGCTTTGACACTGTTTTTTTCTCGATTGTCACCCTTTCCGTTCAACCCCGTTATATTTTTCTGTATTCCCATTTCTCTGAAAATCTATCTCTGTAACGTCAATCTCCCAGCTCCATCTGATTACGAATAAGTTCGAAATACGCGCCTTTCGTTGCCACAAGCTTTTCGTGAGTTCCTGTCTCAACAATACGGCCTCGATCAAGCACAATGATATTATCAGCATTTCTTACAGTAGATAGTCGATGAGCCACGATAATTACCGTACGGCCGTCAAAAAACTCTTCCAGATTTTTTGTAATGTCATGTTCATTAAGGGCGTCAAGCGAGTTAGTCGCCTCGTCTAAAAAAATATAATCAGGATTTTTGTAAACTGCTCTCGCAATCAGAATCCGTTGTTTCTGTCCCTGGCTGAGTCCTGTGCCATCCGGCCCGACCTTCGTGTCATATCCTAACGGGAGACTCTTTATATAATCATGTATGCATGCAAGTTTCGACGCCTGTATCAGACGTATGCTGTCTATCTCATCATCATTTATGGCGATGTTACGCGCTATCGATTCGGAGAAGATGACCCCGTCCTGCATGACCACACCGCATCTCCGCCGCCAGTTTCTTATTGAATATTCCCTGAGATCACGATCGCCCAGAGTTATATTGCCTTCTGTCGGTTCATAATATCCGAGCAGAAGTTTTATCAGGGTTGTCTTTCCGCTTCCGGACGCACCTACAATAGCCGTGATACGCCCTGAGGGTATAGCGAATGATATTCCGTCAAGAGCGTTGACCGGAGAGTGCGGATTGTATTTGAAAGTTAAGTTTGAAATCTTTATTTCTCCTGAGTTTTCCGGTAATGGCGTTCCTCTGTAAGCTGCCTCCTCATCGCTCCGGTGATGCACCTCGTCAATACGTTCGAGTGAGATCCGCACATCCTGTAATGAATAGATAAATCTCATCATCTGATCAAGGGGTGAATTAAGCTGACCGATCACATACTGTACCGCAAGCATTCCGCCTAATGTCATGCCTCCGTCTATTACCGACGATGCGGCAATGATGGTTATAAGTATGTTCTTTACTTCGTTGATAAAGATTGAACCTGCTTCCTGTAGTTGCTGAAGACGCAGCACTTTCATTTGTATGGAAAAGAGATTGGCCTGAGTATCCTCCCATTCCATTCTGCGCCGATGTTCACAGTCCTGCAGTTTGATCTCCTGCATCGAGGTAACAAAGCGGTATGTGAGATTCCGGTTGCGTGCCTCGCAGTCGAAGAGTTCATAGTCAAGTATCTTGCGCCGACGCAAAAATACACTGATCCATATCGAATACAACAGGCTTCCTGTGATAAAAACAGCAAATACCGGTAAACTGTAAATGAACAGTACAATTCCAAACACAACAAGACTTATCATAGAGAACGCAGTGCCGAGGAGTTGTCCTGTAAGGAACGACTGAACGCGTGAATGATCTCCTATACGCTGCAGGATATCTCCCATAAGTCGAGTGTCAAAAAAGTTCATCGGAAGTTTCAGAAGCTTTATTAAAAAGCAGCTGACCAACGACAGATTTACGCGCATCGAGATATGCAACAGCAGCCAACGCCTGATGAAATCGGTAGCAGTCCGCCCGGTCACTATCATGAACTGGCCAAGCAATACAAGCCATATGAAACCGATGTTTTTGTCGTGAATACCCTTGTCGACTACTGCCTGAGTAAGAAACGGCATGATAAGTTGCAGCACACATCCCAAAACAATACCGGCGAATACATGTAAAAAATGTGTTTTGTATTGTTTTATATATCCAATCAGCATTCCGGTCTTTTTCGAGCGAGAATCCGATGCTGTTGAATTTGTCTTGAATTGTTCGGATGGCGACAAAAAAAGGACTATCCCTCTCGGACAGTCATTGACAGTATGACTTAACCAGTGCTGTTCGAATTCATTACGGGAGAGAGTGATATTCCCTTTTGCCGGATCAGACAGATGAAACCTTTGCCCTTTACGGGATATTTTGTAGAGAACCACAAAATGATTCTGATTCCAATGCAGAATCGCAGGAGCAATATTTTCAAGAAGGGAATCGACTGATGCACGCGCGCATATCGTTTCAAAACCGAGCTTTTGTGCTGTATTGGAAATAGCTTTGAGCGATACACCTTCTGTCGAAGTTTGACATAGATCCGACACTTCGTCGAGCGTATGTCTCCCGCCGTAGAATCTACACACACCGGTGAGACACGCGGCACCACATTGCATGGCGTCGCGTTGTCTCACCGTTTTGAATCGCATGGATCTGAATCTCAGATTCAACATTTATGGATGCCTCATCTTAAGAATTAAATAATCAGATCACAACATCTCATATTTGCCGTTATACGGGGCAATTTGTCCCGCCTCCGCAATTAGAATTGCATGTCTGTACACCATTTGGATGAATCTCGGGATCAGGCGGAGGAGGAGTGCAACCGCAGTTTGCTCCGCCACAATTTGTGTTGATGTCGTCCGTGCCATACACATCTCCTCCGATGCCGCCGTAGATCTCAAGAGATTCCATTTCATTCAGTAATTCCATTGTCGGAATAACTTCTTTTTTTGATTTCTCCATGACTTTGATGTTTAGATTATTTTTATTTCCGTCGTAAGACGGTTTCTTATTCTAAGAATCCTCCGCTTGCGGCAGACTGAGACTGGATCTCGTCGTTCCGGTTCACCGGCTTGCCGTAAGGAATGGTATAGTTAACAGAAAGAATCGCAAATCTCGTCTTTGATTCCCATCCCGAATAATCATAATGTGGCGAACTATAGTTTTTGTGGATTTTTCTGGCCGAGAACCAGTTTGAGAATATTAGCTGCAGCTTCCAATTACCGAATGAGTAAAATGTCCTTATTCCGTATTCCTCGGGATTGCTTATTCGATAACCCATTTTGCTGAAAACTGACGTTTCGGGTGTATTATACCATGCCATGATAAAAAAGTTCCGGTAAGTCCACGAGAGAATGAATCTGCCCAAAAAATCCGTATTGGTCATCGGATGCATGCCGCTGCTGATATCCCTTCGGATTATTCCTGTGCCCATCAGTGACAAGGATCGGTTGAAAAGATTGAGGGAAAGGTTCACTCCTCCGTCTATGTTATGCTCGGTATTGATATCGCCGTATGTCCTCACAACTCCGTCATATCCTTTGACAGTCGTGAAGTCATAGACAGATCCGTGACGTATATTCGTATACAGGGCATAGGCATACATCGACAGTCTGTTGGAGGGTATGAGAGAGTAAGTCAACATCATCCACTTCTTGTCTGGATTTCTCAGTTCCGGATTTCCTTTATACCATATGAGTTCATCCTGACGGAGAATTACGTTGTCGGCTTCAGCCGCATATGCCTGATTTTCAAACCATGCTCCCGTAAGGCGGAAGCTGTTTCTGGAATCTGGCGAGTAGGTGAGCGAAACTGTTCCGTAAGGAGTCCAGTGATGCGTGTGATCCACTCCATTCTGACGAGTGAAGATATAGTTGGCCCCGACACGGGCATTGACAGAAAGACCGAATTCCCATCTCTGAGAATAGTTGACAGCCAACAGATTCTCGGAATTTACCGATCTGATGCGGCTGTCCTCCAGATAGCAGTACCGGGTGTCATGTATGTAATAGGATGAATATATCATTGCTCCTATACTGTTGCCATGTCCGAGATTCTTCGAGTGTGTGACGTTCAGATGCGGGTAATAGAATTTCATACGGTTGTCGTTGTCTATTGATCCGAGATCGCCTGTCCGGTATGATCTGTTTTGCCTTATGTCGTCGAATCCCAGTGTCCAGTCTGCCTGCAGACTGTTGTTCTCCGGCAGAGAGAACCAGTAGTTGCCGGTAATCCATCCTCCAGTGCTCCCGGAATTTTTGCTTTCCGTGGTGTATGTGTCGGCAAGCGGAATGCCGGTGTATTCCACTCGGGAATATATGTCGGACGCGGGCTGAGCGTACCGCGCGAAAGAAACGGTATGGCCGATGTTCATTCTGTCAGTGTTATATCTGACGCGCATCGAGGCGTTTTGGTTGTTGTCGCGTCCTCTTTTGCGTTCTGTCGAGGTTATTCTTGACACGTCGTCGTAATGCGTACCGTCAAAAAAGAAATCACGAAATGTCTCGCTTGTGCGTTTGTCTACATATCTGTTCCATGTGCCGTCGCCAGAGGCCGAGAAGTCGTACATCCAGTTTTTGTAGGAGAATTTCTGATAGAGGCCGCCCCATATATTTTCATCGAACAGCAGCCGTCCGCTCGCCATGAGCTTCGTATATCCTCCCCACTCATACTTGCGCATTATGAAATTGACCACGTGTTCCGAATGTTTGAATCTGGGGTCTTCCGGATAGTCGAGCACCTCTACTCGCAGCACGTCTTCAGGACGCAGTCCGCTGGTATCGGTTTCGGTGGCTTCCACGTAGTCTATGAATATCTTCACATTTTCTCCGCTCGCGCTCTTTACCGTGTTGTCGGGGGTGACGTTAAGCTGTGGTATCATCATGATGGACAGCAGACTTATGGCGTCCATCGCAAATTTCTTGGCTTTCTTGTCAGGAATGTATTCTACGCCTCCCTCTATGTTGCGCTGCATGCGTCCCTCCACCACAATTTCCTGAAGCTGACGACCGACTGTGTCTGTCTCCGCCTCCGGAACTGACGTGTTGACAGAATTCTCCTGCGCCCGTCCGCTGAAAACGGCTGCAATGAGTGAAACAGTCAATATTATTCTCGATCTTTTCATAGATATACCGGTTTGGTGTTAATGTATTATGGTGCTTTTATCATGATCAGACAGCTTGAATGTCATCATGAACTGATATTCTGCTGTTTGTTGTCCAAAGAAGTCTTCTGCAATACAGTCTTTACCATATTCACTATATTGCGGGTCATGTCTCTTTCACGATTCTGATATACGCACGATATGACGCCTTTATTTCTCAGCATGTTCTCTCTCTTGGATACGCATGGTCCGAAGCACAGAGGAAGATAGCGGCAGCTGTTGCACTCTTTCTGCTTCTCGCTGAACAGACCGGGAGAGTAATACTCCGACATATCCTCGCGCCATACAATCGTTCCGTCATCCTGAAGAACTCCGGGTGCCTCCTCCGGAGAATGATTGTCGCATTTGCCTACATATCCTTGCGGGAATATGCAATCAAAATGCTCGTAGTCGGCATAACATACACCCGATGTGTAGAGCGTCGAATACATTCCTGATGCCACACCTTTTCTGAAAAGCTCGTCTACATCTTTACTATCGGAAAGCGATGTGTCTTCCTGCCAGACCTTGAAGATTGTGAAAGCAATATTTTTTCTTACCTCCGGGTTGAGTTTGTTTTCAAGATCGCGGAATATCATTCCGGGTCGAAGATTGTCTTTTGTATAATTGAATCTCAGACTGACAGATGTGTGACGCGCTATCAGGTTGATGTTGTCAAGGGTTCTGTCATAGGCGGATATTCTGCCAAGTTCCTTGATGGAATTGTGCATTTTTCTGTCGCCGTCGAGGGTGATCTGGTAGTGTCCGATTCCGGCCTCTCGAAGAGACTCTATGCGTTCAGGATTGAGCAAAGTTCCGTTTGTTGTGATGGATGAGGAAAAAGATTTTCCGAGTTCCTTGGTAAGATCCCGTGCGAAGACTGTCAGTTCAAGGAGCTTGTCATATGCAAGAAGAGGTTCGCCGCCGAACCATGCAAGATGAAAATCCTTTATTTTGTCATTGTCAAGTTTTCGTTTGACAAGACTCTTGATCTTCTCGAATGTCAGGTCGTCCATGAAAAGATTCTCATGATTCTGAGTGCAATACCAGCATCTGAGATTACACTGATATGTCGGAAGAACCATCAGATAATATTGGTGCCCCACTCGTTTGCTCTCAAACTTGCGGCGTATTACATCTGCTTCATTGACCGCATCGTCGATAATGAAGCCCTGTGACATCATTCTGCTTATGAACGCGCCGTAGATTTTCCGGTTGGTATCCGGATTGTCTATTATTTTTTTATAAGCATCAGCATTGGATCGCGAAACTTTGAAAAATGCCTCTGTTATCCCATTGACAAAAAGCACATTTTCTCCGAAAGGAATCATATAGTTGTACTCGCTTGCTTTCATATGCAGATTTTGTTATGTGAGTGTTACATCCGGATAATTATTTTCTCAGAATTATGTATCCAGTATACGAGGCTTCCTCCGTGCTGAGGCTGATGCGGTATTCGCCGGTCAGAGAGAAAAGCGCGTCGATAAACGCCGGCTCGTTTCCATACGCGCACACACACATGTTTCCGCTGTCGTAGATCTCATACAGTATGAAATCCGGTGTCTCCTGACCGATGAAACTGATTCCCGAATCCGGATCGATCGTACACGCCAATGGGCGCGAGGGTTTGCGGTTGCCTTCTTCCCCTTCCTCGGGGTGCATTGTCAGTCCGGCAGGAAACAACTGGACCGAACAGGTTGTTCCGGGCGTAATTGCCATACTTCCGAATGACAGGCAGGCCATTGCCATACAAGCAAGAATTTTTGTTTTTGACATGGTTTATGATGTTGGTTACGGCGGCAAATGTATGGCAAAACACCCTGTTTTCAAAATTAATTTGTGCGATTTTTGTGCGAAAATGAAAAATCGCACAAAAATCGCACAAAAACACACCTGCTGATGCGTATATGTGTTATACAAGCATGCCTATAACGACAATATCACTATGTCAAATCCACCGGCTCCAGCGTTCTCCCCGAGAATTTCCCTGCATAATCTGGCTCTCCGCGAAGATATCGTGCCCTTTGTCCTGCCCGTCAGAACGGTGATATCGGTCGGCGAGAATCCGAGTTTTATCAGAAGACACAAACGATAGTCCTTCTCTTTTATGTGTGACCCCGCAAGCATGTCAAGTCTGTCTTGAAGACTGGGCCATACTTCTCGGGCCAGCATCTTCAGATCATGCCATACTGCCCCGTCAGGAGGAAGAGCGGTTCCGGTTTCAAGACACCGGCAAACGTACTTGTACGCATCAGACTTTGCAATACTGTCCGGAACAACGCAGTTTTTCGACGGTCTCGAATATTTTGACGATACGGCTATCAATCCAAGCAGTTCCTTTCTCAATGTCGTGCGCAGTCTTTCTTCTTCGGTCTCGGCATCGGTCAGTCCGGATGTCTTGTCATGACAAGATTCCGTGTCAACGTCAGCCTTATTATCCGTTTCCGCATCCTTCTCCTTTTCTTCCCGTTCCGGATGTGCCGACTCCAGCAGACCTCTCAGAGTCCTTATGTTATCCAGAGCCTCGTATAGTTCGAGTCTGTTGCGGTTATGCCGGTGTCTGATGACAACAGTCACAAGACTCATGACAAACAGGGCCAGCAGAAGACACAGACCGGCTATCGCATATGTCATTTTCTCATCTTCCGCCTGTTGTCGTCTGCGGTCATGTAGTCCGTAGTTGTATATGGCGTTGCTGACCGCACATGCCTCCCGGTTGTTGTTTTCCGCGAATTCCGACACCTCTTCCCCATACCTTACATAATATTTCTCCACGCTGTCTGGATGAAGCGTTTCTTTGACATGCGGAGAGAGCAGCACACTGTAGGCGATCCTTCGGTTACGCGGGTCTCGCTCACCGAGAATCCTCTCTGCGTAAAACCTGGCGGAATCATACTGTCCTGCCTCAAGATATATCATCGCAGCGTATCCCATCGATGTCGATCGGTATGTGCCGGAGATTCTTGCAGGCATACCGCGTATCAGCCTGGCGGCCTCTGCAGGATCTCCTCCATTAAGTTCCGCAGCGGCCAGATATGTATATTGCCTTGCCCAAAGAGAGGATTCCGGCCTACATAGGGCGAGGGCTTTATGGAATCTTTCTTTTGCCCGGTCCAGACTGTCGACATGCAGAAAGATTGCCCCTGACAACTCATAGTCATAGGCAACACTGACGGAGTCTTTCAGCATAGACTCGATCCGGATCGCCTCATCCAGATATCTGATGGCCTCGTCATACATACGCATCCTGTTCATCAGGCGCCCCGTCTGACTCAACACCTTCGCCCTCTGTGTTTCCGCGCCTTTTTTAGGAACAGCGTCGAGGGCTGTCTGGAAATAGCGCAGTGCCGTGGGCGAGTCGCCGAGGTCGGAGTAGACGCGGCCGCCATAATAGAGTGCCTCGGGGTAGTGATCCGAACCGGTGTGGTTTTCGTAATATGCGAGTGTGGTGCGGATCAGCGAGTCGGATGTGTGGCGTACGTATGCCTTGTCGGCGGCTTTGACGCGGAGAAGGGAGAATCGCGCACGGTCGGATTCCCGCATATCTTTCGTCCATGTGGTGTCGGCGGCGAGGCTTTCGAGGTATGCCACTGTCGTGGAGTCGGGATGTTCGGAGATCCGCTTCTCTGCTTCGGCGAAAACATCACCGTAGCCACCCCTTGAGCCGCAGGAGAATGCAAGGACGACAAGGAGCATGGCGATCAGCGGGAGTATATGATGTGGCCTCATTGTGTTCGTTTCAGATATTCGCACCGCAAATATAACACAAATTCCGCAAACCGCCAACCGCTGCGACCGGACCGGGAGCAGCGCCTCTCCGAGGCGTTGACAAAAAGCCCTCTACGCTCTCACAGTTTTCAACGGCTCGGAGAGCCGCTGCTCCCGGTCCGGTCGCGCCCTCAGCCACAGACAATGACAGGCCGCCGAGTTTCACAACTTGGCGGCCTGTCGCTCTTGCATTGAATTAATTGTTGGAATTGTATTTGTCTACCTACATCACTTATGTTTATCGAATCAATTCCTGCTTCAGCTTTTAATCACAATGTCTATTCATTTTTAATCACAATGTCGTTTTATCTCATTTAACGGAGCCCGGCTGCTTTATCCGCTTTATGCTGACGGCTGTCCCGCCTCCCGAGGCAAGGCTCAGCTTAAGCCGGCTGCGCGAATCAACCTTCACCTTGCGGATACGGTAGGCCTGAGGATTATCTTTCCAGTTGGCGCCGGGAGCGTCTTCGTAGATGGTCGCCTCATATTTCACTCCTTCGGGTAGGAAGTCGAGGCGCACCGTGGTGGCCCGCGGAGTCTCGTCGGTGATCGCGCCGAGATACCAGTCGTCGGAGTGCTTGTCCTGACGCGCCACTGTGATATAGCGGGCCGGTTCTGCCTCAAGATAACGGGTGTCTTTCCAGTCTACGGGCACATCCTCGATAAAACGGAACGCGTCGGCAAACCGCTCGTAGTTCTCCGGAAGATCGCACGCCATCTGCATCGGCGAGGGCATCGTGAGGTAAAGGGCAAGCTGGCGGGCAAGCGTGGTCATGGCCTGTCCGGTCTTTCCTTCGCCATATGTGCTCAGGCGCGTCTCGAAAAGTCCGGGCGTATAGTCCATCGGGCCTCCCTTCAGGCGGGTGAACGGAAGTATGCACGTGTGCGAGGGGGGATTGCCTCCCATCGACTCGAACTCGCCGCCTCGGGCCGATTCCTGTGCCAGCCAGTTCGGGTAGGTGCGGCAAAGCCCGGTGGGGCGCGGAGCCTCGTGGCTGTCGATCATTATCCGGTAGTCGGCGGCGCGGTCGATCACGTGGTTGGCATGGTCTACCATCCACTGCGACGTGTGGTGCTCCGAACGCGGTATAATCGCGCCGACGTAGCCCGTCTTGACGGCGTCGTAGTTGTTCTCTTTCATGAATTGGAAGGCGCGGTCGAGCTGACGCTCGTAGTCGGCGGCGTTGGCTGCCGTCTCATGGTGCATGATCATCTTCACCCCTTTCGAGGCGGCGTAGTCGCGCAGATGCTCAAGATCGAAGTCGGGATACGGCTTGTCGAACAGAAACTGCCGGTTTTTCCGGTAGCTGCACCAGTCCTCCCAGCCTTCGTTCCACCCCTCCACAAGCACGCCGTCTATGCCGTGGGCGGCCGCGAAGTCGATATATCGCTTCACGTTGGCGGTGTTGGCCGGGTGCCGGCCGTTGGGCGTGAGTGTGCTGTAGTCGGTCACGCCGGGCTTGGCCCGGTAGTCGTCGGAGTAGGCCCATGTCTTCTGCGTGCCGGTGAACATCTCCCACCACACGCCGACGAACTTCATCGGCTTGATCCAGCTTGTGTCTTCTATGCGGCACGGCTCGTTGAGATTGAGTATCATCTGCGAGGCGAGTATGTCGCGTGCGTCGTCGCTTACGATCAGCGTACGCCACGGAGTCTGGAACGGCAACTGAAGATAGGCCCGCACGCCGTGGCGGTCGGGCACCAGATGGGCGCGCATCGAACGTTTCGCGGTATCGACGTCGAGCAGCATGGCCGGATATCCCACAAGGGCCGCCTCATGTATGTTGACGTAGACCGGGGTGTCTGTCTTCAGAAGCATCGGTGTCTGGATCACGGTGCCCCCGGTGCGCTGCGCCTCGGAGTGGCGGCCGTAGCCGGCAAGTGCTTCGGGCAGCCCTGTGAACGTGGTCTCGGCCCATAGGTATTCGTCGGTGTCGTAATCGCCCGGTATGCACCACATGGTGTGGTCGCCGGTGAAATTGAACTCGGTCAGTTCGTCGCGCAGGGTCAGGTAGTTGGCGTTGTCCTGCAGGGGAAGCTCGTAGCGGAAGCCCAGTCCGTCGTCGCTGAGCCGGAACCGCAGGGTCATCTCAAGATCCTGACTCCCGCCGCGCAGATCGACGGCGAGTTCGTTGTAGCGGTCGCGTATTTCGGCATATTCTCCCCATACGGGCTGCCATGTCTCGTCGGCCGACGATGTGCGCGTGCCGGTTATCGTGAACCCGTCGCTGAAGTCCGCCTCGTCGGCCTTGAGTCCGAGCCGGCTGTCGGTCACTACAGTTTTCCCTTTGTAACTGAGTGAATAGACCGCTCTGCCGGAGCCGTCGGTGCCGACATTGAGGGTGAACTCGCCCGAAGGCGATTTGATCTCTGCCGCAGACGCGCCGAGCGCGCCCGCGAGCAGAAGGATATGTATGAGCTGTTGTCTCATGGCGGTTCAGCGTTTCAGGTAGATGGTATATCCGTAGGCGTCGAGTGTCACTGCCGCGGGGAGTGTCACCTCGCCTTCGCCGATAAGGTCGGTCATGGTCTCGCCTGCGAGTGTGATCGGTGTCTTGACTGTCAGCTGGCCGCCGGTCGGGTTGACTATCACGAGCATTTTCTGTTCGGGTGTGGCGCGGGTGAACATCACGGCCTTGCTGTTGGCATAGGTGGTCAGTTCGCCTCGGCGTGCCTCGGCTGTGGCCTTGTATGCGCGGTTGATCGCGCCGAGCCGCCCGCGTTTTGCCGACGACCAGTCAAGCGGCGTGTAGCTGAAGAACGACAGTGTGCCTCCGTCGGTGTCGGCATCCATCGACGAGTAGATCATCGGCGTGCCGCCGAGCATCGCTGTCAGCACGTAGGCCGCCTCGGCTCCTTCGGGTGTGCCGTAGGTGGTGCCGGTCGCGTTCTCGGCTGCGAAGTCATGGTTGAACGCGTAGCGGAGCAGTTCTTTCCCCTCGGGCACCGCGCTCCATGTCGAGGCCGCCTTGGCGAAGAGGTCGGAGGGTTTGCCGCCGTTGAATACTGCCGACATGGCGGGCGCGAAGTCCCAGTCGTAGATCATGTCGAAGCCGTCGGCATAGAAGCCGGCGTCGCGGCTCTCGGCCAGCATGAGAAGTCCCGGTTTCGCCTCTCGCAGCTTCGCGATGGTCTCCTCCCAGAACGAGTGGGGGACGCCGTCGGCGTAGTCGCAACGGAAACCGTCGATGTCACTTTGCTCTACCCAGTAGAGCATGGCGTCGGCCATTGCCCCGGCAGTGTCGGGGTTGCTGAAGTCGAGCTGCGCCACGTCGGTCCATGTCGATGCCTGCTGTATGTTGCCGGCCGCGTCGCGCACGTAGTATTCGGGGTGGGTCACTGTCCAGCTGTGATCCCAGGCTGTGTGGTTGGCCACCCAGTCGAGCATGACTTTCATGCCCGCGCCGTGGGCGGTCTCGACGAGACGCCTGAAGTCGGCCATCGTGCCGTAGTCCGGATTGACAGCCTTGAAGTCGCGTATGCAGTAGGGTGAGCCGAACGCATCTTTCTCACCCTGTTCCATTACGGGCATCACCCAGAGTATGTCGCAGCCCATGGAGGCTATCTCCTCCACATGCGCTGTCAGGGCGCCGAGGCATCCGTTCTTGGCGAAGAAGCGGGGATTGGCCTGATAGATCACGCTCGTCGAGACCTCGGCTCCCGTTTCGGGGAGCGCGGGGTTCGAGGGCATATCCATGTCGTCTGAGCCGCAGCCGGTCAGCGCTGCCGCCGACATGGCCAGTATGAACGCTTTGCTTATATCTCTTGTATTCATCTTTTCCTTACAATTTTGACTGGTTTCTTTGAAATCGCCGATTCGGATCCGGCGCTGAACGTATAGTCGCGGTCGAGCGTGACGGTGGCGGCGTCATACTGGAGTCCGGCGTTGTCGTTGAAGATGAGGTTCTCGGTCTCGCCTGCTCCGGCCACGGTCCATACCTTGTATGTCACGCCGGCGATGGTGGTCGTTCTGTCGCATTCCTTGCCGGGCCAGCCGCCGAAGGTCTCTTTGTCGCCCCATGCGTAGATGTAGAGGTTGTCCCAGCCGGTGTTGTCCTCCACATAGATCGAGTAGTATGTGGCGTCGGGATCGGGCGTCGGGTCCGGATCGGGGGTTACGGGGGTGTCGCCCGACGGTTGGTAGGTCTCCGGGTCGATCTCGGTGGCTTTTCCTCCCTTCAGCTCGATATAGACGTCGCGGTCGCATGCGAACACCACCACATCGTCGATCTGTGTGGCGTCGCCGTCGTTGAGTATGACGTGTTCGTTCTGGCCGATGTTGGCTTCGCCGAGGTCGAAGTATTTGTAGGTCACGCCGTTGATGGTCTGCGTGCCGGTCGGCGACATGCCGGGCCACGCGCCGTTGAGGTCGTTGGTGTCGCCCCACATGTAGAGGTAGAGGTCGCTCCATCCGCTCTGGTCATAGACAAACACCGCGAATCCGTCATGTGTCACCGATGCCGAGGGATCGTATTCGAGCACGCCGCCGGGCGTGAGCTCAAGGTAGTAGTCGCGGTCGAGGGTGACGCTGTAGTCGCCGAGCTGCTGACCGCCGCCGTTGTCGTTGAAGATCAGGTTGACGCTGAGTCCTTTGTTGGCTTCTCCTGTGTCGAAGTATTTGTAGGTAGTGCCGTCGATGGCTACTGTGCCTGTCATCTTAATGCCGGGCCATCCGCCGAATGCCTCGGCGTCACCCCAGGCGTACATGGCGAGGTCGGAGAATCCGGAGTTGTCGACCACGTAGATCACATATCCGTCATGTTCGATCTCGTCGGGGTTCTGCGGTGTGTCGAAGTATGCCGCCCAGCGCTCCACGGTCACGTTGAGGCGCGAGCCTGCTGCGGGTGCTTCGGTGTGCAGGGCCTCGCTGTTGGCAAGTGTGCGCTCTTCCCCCTGCTCCACGGAGATGAAGCGGTAGCCGTCGGCCAGCGACGTGCCCTCGGCGAAGTCGGCGGGATTGAGGTATATGCCCCATTTGGCGTCTGTCTTCGGAGCTTTCTCCAGCTCCCAGCGAGGGTCGCCGGCGGCAGCCTCCGCGCCCCCGTTGAACGCGCCTGCTATGTAGATCTTGTCGGTGGCGGAGGTGTTCTGAGGCACGATCACCTCAAGAAGCTGATAACCGGCGCGGGTCTCGAACTGCGGAAGTTCCGAGTCGAAGATTATCTCTTCCTTGCTGCAGGCCCACAGCATGGGCAGAAGGGCCAGCATCAGGATATATGATATATTTATCTTTTTCATTGTGTTTCTATCTTAGTAGTTGGGATTTTGAACTAAGCCGGGGTTGACCATGAGAGCTGACTGCGGGAGCGGAAACCACTCGTAGCGGCGGTCGCGCTGCGCGGGGAGCTGGCGGTCGGTCTCTGTGGCGCGGCCGAAGAACCACCACTGGCCCTGTGTGAACTTGTCGAAGCGGCGCAGGTCTGTGCGGCGGCGGCGTCCTTCGTTGAGGAATTCAAGGCCCCATTCGCTGAGCATCCAGTCAGCGTCGA
Organism: uncultured Muribaculaceae bacterium; assembly: GCA_947176745.1. GTDB lineage: Bacteria > Bacteroidota > Bacteroidia > Bacteroidales > Muribaculaceae > Lepagella. Next base: position 31,458 of record CAMWRV010000019.1, on the reverse strand, counting down.
AGCTTGTGAAGCCGGGTCCGGGCTCCTCGATCTCGTTCTTGTCAGTGAAGTAGCGGCTGCGCACCTGGTTGACAAGGCGTTTGGCTTCCGAAGGATTGCCGGCTCTCAGACGGCATTCGGCGAGTGTGTAATATACCTCGGCAAGACGGAACTCCACCTCGTCGATGTCGCGCCAGTCTATGCCGTTCGACTCGGGATATATGGGATATTTCAGCAGGCGGTAGCCAGAGCTGGTCTCTCCCCACCGGGGACTCATCACGGTCTCAAGCTGACGGCCGAGGTTGAGGAATGTTCCGACCTGGTCGACATAGACGAGGTTACGGCCGTCGCGGTCGGCGTCGGCGGTCACGTTCTGCGAGCCCATGAGGAATATTCCCTGCCAGTTGCCCGAGGCGTCGCAGCTGAAGGGCTGTTTGCGGACATCCTTGTCGTTGAAGCGGTCGTAGACGGCGCCGAGTTTGTCGCCGTAGTCATACAGGAAGCTGCGCGGATTGTCGGTGCCTCCGTCGGCAAGCACGGTGCCGCTGTTGTCTTTCGAGGGCACGAGGCAGGTGCAGTTCCAGCCGGCCTGGCTCCAGGAGCCGCCGAGTATGTCGCCGTAGTTGTAGGGCAGGAAAGGTGTGTTGCGGTTGTTGTTGGTCATCTGTCCCTCTTCCATGGCGAAGGCGAACACCACTTCACCGCAGGCGGTGTTGTTGATGCCGAATATGTCGCGGTAGTCGGCGGCGAGGCTGTAGACGCCGTAGCGGCCGTCGAGCATCTCCTCGCAGAGTTCGGCGCATTCGGCGTAGCGGTCGGTGCCGGTCCACAGGGCGGAGTTCAGAAGCAGACGCATCTTGAGCATGCGGTTGGTCATGCGGTTGAGGCGGTTGCGGGTCTGGCCGGAGCCGTCTTCGGCAGGCAGGCTCTCCCAGCAGCCGTCGAGTTCGTCGGCTATGAACTGCCAGATCACGCGGCAGCCGGTGTCGAAGTCGGCATCGGCCGAGCCGGGTATGTTGCCGTCGTTGGCGATATTGAGCGGAAGTGCGCCGCCCCACAGTTCGAAGTTGTTGTAGTAGGCCCATGCGCGCATGGTGCGCACTTCGGCTATGTAGCTGTCGAGTCCCTCGCGGGTCATGCGGAGTGCCGACGGGTCGAGCGACTCAAGGTCGGCTATGAGCGTGTTGCAGAGTCCGATCGTGGTCCATGCGTTCTCCCATGCCGAGCGGATGATCTTCGACTCGGAGTTCCATGTGTGGGAGGAGAGCACGAATTTCTCGGCCTCGTCATAGCCCCACTGGCCGCCGTTCCATGTGCGCCATGCCACCTGGTCGGCTGAAAATTCGTTCAGATACCAGAAGTATTCGAGGAATCCGGCGGTGCCGCTCGCGTAGATCGACGCTACAGCTCCCTTGACGCTGTTTTCATCCTGATAGTAGACTGAGGCGTCGATGCGGTCGTACGACACTTCGTCGAGGTCCGTGCACGAGGTCATGCCGGCTGTCATGGCGGCTGCCGCAAGCAGGCCGCCGATATATCTTGTTGTTTTCATTTGGTTTGCCTGTGTTTGTGGTTAGCGGAATTTGAGGGTCACGCCGAGTGCGAGCTGTGTCGCGGTGGGGTATGCGCTCGACACGTCCACGCCGGGGGTGATGCCGGTCGAGGTCACGATCGACGGGTCGTTGCCGCTGTAGCCGGTGAGGGTGAAGATGTTCTTGGCCGACACGTACACGCGGAGCGACTCTACGGTCTTGCGGCTCTTGAGCGGAATGTTGTAGCCCAGGGTCACGTTGTCGAGCTTGAAGTAGTCGCCTCTTTCGAGGAAGTAGCTCGATATGACGCCGCCGCCGGTCCACACGTCGCTGTTGTCAAGATAGGCGTCGCGGAGCACGTTGTCGGTGCCGCATCCCTGGAGTCCCATGCCGTATTTGCGCATGTTGAAGATGTCGAAGCCGAACGCGCCGCTGAACATCACGCTCAGGTCCCAGTCTTTCCAGCGCAGTGTGTTGCTCCAGTTCAGGAAGTGCTGCGGGGCGCCGTTGCCGATGTAGCGCTTGTCGGTCGGGTCGGCTGCCGAGGCGGGCACTTTCTCTCCCTCTTTGTTGTAGACAAGCATGTTGTGGTCGGCGTCTGTGCCGGCGTATTCATAGCCGTAGAACTGGCCGATCCTGCCCCCCTCCTCGACGCGGAAGAAGTATTCGCTCGTGCCGACGCCCGGTTTCTGGTAGAGGTCGAGATATGACGCCTGATAGATGTCGTTCGACAGTTTGGAGAGTTTCGTCGTGCCGTATGTGTAGTTGATGCCGCTGCTCCATGTCACGGGCTGACCGACTATGATGTCGCCGTTGAGGCTGAGCTCCATGCCGAGGTTGCGGGTCGAGCCTACGTTGACGAGGATGGTCGAGTAGACGTAGGGTGGCTGCGGGGCGGTGTAGTTGTAGAGAAGGTCGTTGGATCGGCGGTCGAAGAATTCGATCGATCCGTTCAGACGGTTCCAGAGCATGAAGTCGACGCCTGCGTTGAAGCTGGTCGATTTCTCCCATGCGAGCTGCGGGTTGGCGTTGTTCGACGGGCGGTAGCCTGTCACCCAGGAGCCGTCGATCAGATATTTGCCGTTGCTGGTGTAGGTCGAGATCGACTGGTAGGCGTCGAAGTCGCTGCGGCCGGTCACACCATACGACACGCGGGGCTTGAGGCTCTGCACCACGTCGTTGTACTGCTCCATGAATGGCATGCGCGCGATTTCCCATGCCAGCGATACCGACGGGAAGGATCCCCATTTGTTGTCTTTGCCGAATTTGGTCGAGCCTTCGTAGCGCATCGACACGGCGGCCATAAGGATGCTCCGCCAGTTGTAGTTGACGCGGCCGAAGAAACCGATAAGGGTCGATTCGCTCTTGCCTGCCCACATGCTTGCCTTTCCTTCGGCGAGGTATGACCCGCTGCCGATGCCCCACCAGAGGGGATTGTCGAAGGTGAAGTCGTTGTTCTGCTCGAACATCGCCTCCCAGTTGGTGCGCTCCCACGAGTAGCCGAGCACTACTTTCACGTCATGGTCGTCGTTGGTGAAACCGTAGTTGCCGAGCCATTCGAGACGGTTGGTATACCACTTGTCGTATTCGATCGAGGCGCGTCCGGCGTAGCCGTTCCAGAACGACTCGCCCGATGTCGAAGGCGTGTAGTAGTCGCTGCGGAGATCGTTGTAGTTGAACGAATATGACAGCGTGGTCGATAGGTTGTGGTTCTCGTTGCTCCAGATGTTGTATCTGGCTTCGGCGGTGCCGAGTATGTAGGTGCGGTTTCCTTTCGAGGTGTTGACGAGCAGCTCCTGCACCGGGTTGCGGGCGTCGGTCGGTGAGGAGGGCTGGTAGTATGTGCCGTCGGCGTTGAAGACGGGCATTGTCGGGTTCATGCCGAGCGCGGTGTCGAACATGCCGTCGTTGCCCCATGTCTCGTTGACGCGGCGGGCGTTGAGAGTGGTGGTCACGCGCAGGTGGTTGTTGATGGTGTTGGCGCTCACGGCGGCGCGTCCGCCGAATTCCTGGCGCTTGCTGACTATGTCGAGTCCGTTGGCCTGCTTGTAGTTGACCGATGCGCTGTAGTAGCCTCCCGAGGGCATGGAGCCGTCGATCGAGACATACTGGTTGGTGTCGTAGGAGTATTTGCGTGTGATCTCGTCATACCAGTCGGTCGAGGCACCGTAGTCGTTGCCACGGCGCGCACGGCGCCATTCGCTTGCGCTCAGCACTTCCGGACGGTCTTTGGCTATGCCCATCGACACGTAGCTGTCGTAGGTCACGACGGGCGCTCCGGCCTCGCCGGTCCCTTTCTTGGTGGTGACGAGTATCACGCCGTTGGCGCCGCGTGTTCCGTAAATGGCTGCCGAGGCGGCATCCTTGAGCACGGTCATCGACTCGATGTCCTGCGGCGCGAGGGTGCGGATGTCGCCCCCGGCCACACCGTCGATCACGATGAGCGGACCGTTGCCGGCGCTGATCGATGTCGCGCCGCGAACCTGCAGGTCGGACGATCCGTTGGGGTTGGCGGCTGCTGTGGTCGATACGTTGAGACCGGCCACCTTGCCCGAAAGCATCTCCATGGCGTTGTTCATCGCTCCCTGGTTGAAGTCCTTGCGGTCTACCTGTACGATCGAGCTCGACACCTCTTTGCGGCTGAGCGAGCCGTAGCCCACTACCACCACTTCGTTGAGGATCTCGCTGTCTTCCTGCATCACCACATCGATTGTGGTGCGTCCGTCGACGTTCTCGCTCGCATCCTTGTAGCCTACATAGGTGAAGACAAGTGTCGATCTGTCGGGCACGTCGCCGATGGCATAGTTGCCGTCGATGTCGGTCGAAGTGCCTTTTGCCGTGCCTTTCACGAGCACGGTGACCCCGATCAGGGGTTCGCCGGTCGTGTCGGTCACGCGCCCTTTGACTGTGAGTTGTGCAGCTGCCGCAAGTGGCGACAGCAGCATGGCGACGACAGCCAGCAGCCCGGTTGCCATCGCGCGGATTCTTCTCGTCTGAGTTCTCATGATTGTTATTGTTGTTTTGTTGTTTCCTTTCCCGGAAGGCGGACCTCACTCTTGCGAGCAGTGGTTTATGCCGCGCCTTGCTTGCGCGTCGTCGTTTATGCCGCGCTCTTATCAGTTGCAAAATTCCATATTATCATTGACTCTGTCAAATGCATCAAAGGAAAATCTAAATGGCTTTCTTTGCTAATGTGTTGAATTATAGTTATATATCGTTTTGTTGCGTGTGCGTTTATCAAAACGCTTTTTTAGCCCCGCCATGCTGTCTGCCAGGGCATTTATGCGTTCCGGCAGGGTCGTCTCGTGTCAGACCACCATCAGTTCGGCTTCGAACGTGTCAGGATTTTTCGCTCTCTTCTTCAGCTTGGAGCGGTAGGTGTAGATGGTCGAGATCGAGCAGCGGAGGAACTGCGAGATCTTCTCGCTGTCGGTGATGCCTATGCGTATCAGGGCGAGGATGCGCAGTTCGGTGTTTAGTTTTTCACCCCCTTTGAGCACTATGGGGTTGTCGTCGGTCATCAGCTGGTTGACCTTCTCGATAAATTGCGGATAGATGTGCAGGATCGCTTCGTCGAATTTGGCATAGAAGTCTTTAAGTGTGTCGATCGCCACATCGCCTGAGTCGAGTTTCTTGAGTATCCCCTTCACGTTTCCCTGCACGGCGAGGTTACGGAGGGCGAGGTGGTATTTCTGGAGTGCCGAAATGTTGATCGAGCTGAACTCCATGAAGAGTCCGGCGTATCCCTCGGTGACGCGGTTTGAGAGTTTCAGCTCTTCGTTGGTCTTCTCAAGGGTGGAGTTCATCTCCTGCAGGCGGGCCGACATGGCCTGCAGCTCGCCGTTGCTCTTGCTGACGCGGCGGTTGGCTTCCTGCACGCGTCTGATCTGCTTGAGGATGTAGAACACCGCTCCGGTCACGAGCAGCAGAAGCCCGATGGTGATATAGATCAGCACTCGCTGGCGCGACTGGAGTTTCTTCTGGCGCGTGTCGTAGGCGTTGTCGATCACGGGCAGCATGCGGCTCGACTGCGCGTTGCGCATGCGCGCCGCGAAGAAGTTGGCGTCGTCGAAACTGACTTTGAGATAGCGGTTGGCACGGTCGATGTCGCCGTCTTCGAACACCTGTGTGGCAAGTTCGCGGATGGCCATGTTCTCCTTGACCGCTCCCTTTATGTCGGAGATGACGGTCTGCGACAGGTAGCGCTTGTATTCGTCGTCGCGTTCCATCGTGTGGTACATGAACGCCAGGATCGAGGCCAGAATGGAGTACTGTCGCGTGCCCGGCTCATGTTTCCTGATGTCGGCCTCAAGGCGGCAGCGCACGTCTTCGTTGTTGCCGCGTCCGATCTCGAGCGCGGCCCAGTTTACGAGGTAGTCGAACGACTCGGGACTCGACACGCGCATGAGCGAGTCGGTGTAGATGTTGCGCAGCTCCTGGCTGCGGCGCGAGTATTCTCCTTCGGGCAGATACTCGCATTCATACTGATAGAGGCTGCTGTAGGTGGCGTAGTATTTTGCCAGCAGCGAGCTGTCGAGTGCCGCGCGGGGCACCTCGGCGAGCATCTGGTGGGCCTCGGCGAAGAGGCCCGCGTGCGAGGCTATGTCGGCTTTCTTGATCTGAAGTCGCGTTCTTTCGCGCGTGTCGCCGAGCCGCGAGGCCACGCTCTCGGCTTCCGACACATAGAAGAGGGCCGAGTCGCTGATATACGACTCGTACTCCCCTATCAGTCGGTCGAGTGTCCTCAGTCTGCGCTGATCGTCGGTCTCTCCGGCATATTCGCGGCGAAGGTCGGCGATGCGTCTCTCTTTTTCGGCCATGTATTGTCCGCTGCGCGTGATCTCGGCGTCGACCTCCCTGTAGAGGCTGTCGAGTCCGTCACTGCCGTGACGGCCGCCGCACGACGCGGCGGCGAGTCCGGTCGCGGCGGCGAGCGTCAGTGCGAGTGTCTTTATGATCCTGCGTGCGTGCATATGGCTTGCTGTCAATTCCGGTTTGCCGTTACTCCGCGATCAGAAGGAAATGGTTCTTTTTACCCTTCTGGATGTGTATGTATTTGCCGCCGAGCAGCGATGTGGCGTCGATTGTCGCCGCAGGGTCGGTGAGTTTCTCTTTGTTGACGCTCACCGCGCCGGCCTGAACCATCTTGCGGGCCTCTCCCTTGGAGGGGAACACTCCCGACTTCACGGCCAGAAGGTCGAGTGCGGGTATGCCGGCCTCAAGCTCGCTCCGGCTGATCTGGAATGTCGGCACTCCCTCGAACACGTCGAGGAGCGTGCGCTCGTCAAGGTTGCGCAGTGCCTCGGCGGCCTGGTTGCTGAAGAGTATAGCCGATGCCTCGACGGCGGCCTCGTAGTCTTTCTCGCTGTGTACCATGACCGTCAGCTCTTTGGCCAGACGCTTCTGCATCGGGCGGCGGCCCGGATCGGCGGCGTGCTCGGTGGCCAGTGCCTCGATCTCCTCCTTGGTCAGCGAGGTGAAGATCTTGAGATATTTCTCGGCGTCGCTGTCGGAGACGTTGAGCCAGAACTGATAGAACCTGTAGGGCGATGTGCGGGCAGGGTCAAGCCAGATGTTGCCGCTTTCGGTCTTGCCGAATTTGCCGCCGTCGGCCTTGGTGATCAGAGGGCAGGTCAGCGCGTATGCCTCTCCGCCGAGTTTGCGGCGGATCAGCTCGGTGCCTGTCGTGATGTTGCCCCACTGGTCGGAACCGCCGAGCTGCAGACGGCAGTTGCGGTCCTTGTAGAGCGTATAGTAGTCGAAGCCCTGGAGAAGCTGGTAGGTGAACTCGGTGAAGCTCAGTCCGTCGCGTGCCTCGCCGTTGAGGCGCTTCTGCACGGAGTCTTTGGCCATCATGTAGTTGACGGTGATGTGCTTGCCGATCTCGCGGGCGAAGTCGAGAAATGTCACGTCTTTCGTCCAGTCGTAGTTGTTGACAAGCTCGGCGCGGTTGGGTGCGTCGCTCTCGAAGTCGAGGAATTTGGCAAGCTGTTTCTTGATCGCCTCCTGGTTGTGGCGCAGTGTCTCCTCGTCGAGCAGGTTGCGCTCGGCCGATTTGCCCGAAGGGTCGCCGATCATGCCGGTCGCGCCCCCCACAAGCGCCAGTGGCTTGTGGCCGCAGCGCTGGAAGTGGCGGAGCATCATAACTCCGCAGAGGTGGCCGATATGAAGTGAGTCTGCCGTCGGGTCGATGCCGAGGTAGGCGGTTGTCATCTCTTTCTTGAGCTGTTCGTCGGTGCCGGGCATGACGGTGTGAACCATGCCGCGCCATGTAAGTTCCTGTATGAAATCCATATCTTTTGTTTTTCTTGCGGGGGGAGAGAATGCCGTGATCCGGCCCGTCTCCCCGTCAGGTTATTCGTAGATGAAGCGGAGAAGTGTCTCGCCGACGGCACGCAGGGTCTCGCGGTCGATGTTCTCCATGTTGTCCGACATGGTGTGCCACGTCGGGCAGAAACCCTCGTTGACACGGTAGTCGATTATGTCTATCGCGGGGATGCCCTGTCTGATCAGCTCGACATGGTCGTCTGTCACGGCTCCGCCGTAGATCTTCGGGAATCTCTCTCCGTGGCCGGCTCTCTCGGCGGCGGCACGGAATGCGTCGTCAAGTCCGGGGGCTGCCTGGCGTGAGAAGTATTCGGCGGGGAAGACGGCCCCTTTCCCTCCCACCATGTCGAGCAGTATGGCCTGTGTGGCGCGGTAGCCGGGCTTGATCGGGTTCTCGGCGAAGTATCTTGCTCCGAGAGCCCAGCTTGTGTCGTCGCCCTCGGTGCCGTAGTCTTCGGAGTCGACGAAGAGTATGTCGATGCCGAGTCCGGGGTTGCTGCGGCCGAAGGCTCGCGCCGCCTCTAAAAGCACTCCGGCACCGCTCGCGCCGTCGTTGGCGCCGTCGATGGCTTTGCCGTGGTTATCCTTGTCGGGATCGGCGTCGGCCCAGGGGCGTGTGTCGTAGTGTGCGAGAAGCAGCAGACGGTTGGTCTCGCCGGGGTTGTAGCTCCCCATTATGTTGGTCGATCTGAGCACTGTGCCGTCGAAGGCGCGGAGATCGGCTTTCTGTTCGGTGACTTCTGCTCCGTGCCTCCGCAGCTCGGAGGCAAGCCATGCCGCGGCGGCGTCGTGTGCCGCAGTGTTGGGCACGCGCGGGCCGAACCCGACCTGACGCTCCACGTAGCTGTAGGCGCTGTCGGCGTCGAACGCAGGAACCTCCACGGCAGCCGCACTGTCGCTGTCGCGGGTCGCCGCTTCCCCCTGCTTGCCGCTTGCCGAGCAGCCTGCAAGCATCAGTATACCGCCCATTATGCACATTATCTTTCGCATATCGCAAAATTACAAAAAAAAATGCAATAAGACCCCGCCCTTGTATCAATATTTTTTTGGGATGGGGTCTAATAAGATATACTTGTCAGTCGTTTTAAATCTATGCGTGTTTTTACAAAATATCTGCTGAAGTTTCTGATGCTCGTGGCGATCATTTTTCTGGTCGCCTCCTGCAGCACGAAGAAGAATACGCCGCTGTCGCGCCAGTGGCACGCTTTCAACACGCGCTATAACGTCTATTTCAACGGAAAGACGCATTATGACGAGCAGCTGAAGGCCATGGAGGCGGGGTATCAGGATGACTACACACGCACCATGCTAATCCATCCGGCCGAGGCGCGCGCCGACCAGAAGCGGCCGCAGCCGTCGGGCGACTTCAAGCGGACCATCGAGAAGATGCAGAAGTCGATCCAGCTGCATTCCATAAAGAAAAAGCCGCCTAAAAAGGGATCGTCTGACAAGGAGAAGGCGTTCCGCGCACGCGACGAGTTCAACCCGTTCCTCCACAATTCATGGCTCACTATGGGAAAGGCGCAGTATTTCAACGGCGATTTCTCGGGTGCGGCCGCCACGTTCTTCTATATCTCGAAGCATTTCAAGTGGTTGCCCGAGGTCATAACCGAGGCACGACTCTGGATGGCGCTCTCATACTGCGCGCTCGACTGGACCTATGAGGCCGAGAACGCCATGCATCTCGTCAAGGAGAAGGATCTCGTAAACCGAAATCTGAAGAATCTCTACAACCTCGCATGGGGTGACTATTACGTGCGCTCGGGCATGTTTGAGAAGGCGGAGCCGTTTCTCGCCTCTGCGGTGAAGTATGCTCACGGCAGCCAGAAGAACAGGCTCTGGTTCCTGCTCGGACAGGTTTATTCCACGCTCGGGCAGAAGAAGAAGGCGTATGAGGCTTTCAACAAGGCCGGCTCCGGAGTCTCGACCGACTACAGGGCGAAGTTCAATGCGCGTATCAAACGCTCGGAGGTGTTCGAAGGCTCGAATATCAAGGGTGAGGTGCGCTCGCTCAAGGCGATGACCCGATATGCGCGCAACTCGGAGTTTCTCGACCAGATATATTACGCCATCGGCAATCTCTATCTCTCGCGCCGCGACACCACTCAGGCTCTCGAAAACTACAGGTTCGCCGTCGAGAAGTCCACGCGCAACGGCATCGACAAGGCTCTCGCCCAGCTCGCTCTCGGAAATATCTACTTCAACCAGGGAGAGTATGTCAAGGCCCAGCCCTGCTATTCGGAGGCTGTGCCCCAGTTGCCGGAGTCATATCCCGATTATAAGGTGCTGAAACGCCGCAGCGACGTTCTCGACGAACTTGCCCTTTATGCCGGCAATGTCGAGCTTCAGGATTCTCTTCTGACTCTTTCGAAAATGTCGCCCGAGGAGCAGCGCAAGGTGGCCGAGCGTCTGGCAAAGGAGCTGATCGAGAAGGAGAAGAAGGAGGCCGAGGAGGCCAAGAGGGCCGAGTATCTCGCTGAGCAGGAGGCCAAGGGGCAGGAAAACATAAAGAAGGACGAGGGATCGACCAGTAATTTCATGATGAATTCCGACAAGTCCTGGTATTTCTATAACGCCATGACCAAGAATCAGGGCAAGAATGAGTTCCAGCGTCGCTGGGGCGCCCGCAAGCTTGAGGATGACTGGCGCCGCCGCAACAAGTCGACATTCTCGTTTGGCGATGACGACGAAGACGATTCCGATGACGACGGGTCCGCTCTTGAGAATGACTCAACGCTCACACCCGAACAGCAGCAGGAGAACCGCCGCCGTCTCGACGCCGAGAATGATCCGCATCAGCCGGAATATTATCTTAAGCAGATTCCGAAGACTGAAGAGGAGATCCAGACGGCCAACGATGTGATTCAGGAGGGTCTGTACAACATGGGTCTCATTCTGAAAGACAAACTGGAGGATTACACGGCGTCGCGCCGGGAGTTCAACAGGCTTCTTGACCGTTATCCCGACAATATCTACCGTCTCGACGTATATTACAACATGTATCTCATGGCCGTGCGCCGGGGCGAGACGGCAGAGGCCGAAAGGTGGAGGCAGCTTATACTTTCTGACTTCCCCGACTCTCCCTATGGCAAGGCGATGCGCGATCCCGCCTATTTCGACAACCTGAGGCGCATGAACGAGGTGCAGGAGGAGATGTACGCCCGTGCCTACGACGCTTATCTTGAAGACAACAACGCCGTAGTTCATAGTCTTACGGCTGATATGGAGCGCGATTTCCCGCTGTCGAAGATCCTTCCTAAGTTCATCTTCATCGACGCGCTCTCTTATCTGACCGAAGACAACACCGACAAGTTCAAGGAACAGCTCACGGCTCTTCTTGAACGTTATCCCGACACCGACATGACCGACATGGCCGGTGGCATCATGAAGGGTCTGCGTGCCGGACGCACCCCGCGTGCCGGACTCTCGAACTCGCGGGGCATGATCTGGACCATGAGGCTGTCTAATGACTCGGTGCAGATCGGCGCCGACGGCCAGCCGGCCAATTTCGAGCGCGACCCGGAGGCTCCGCAGTATCTTGTCCTCGCCTTCCCGCGAGATTCTGTCAGCGCCAACCAGTTGCTTTATGATGTGGCCCGCTTTAACTTCTCGTCGTTTGTGGTGCGTGATTTTGACCTCGAACCGATGAGTTTCGGCAATGTCGGCCTTCTTATCGTGAAGGGCTTCGCCAATCTCAGGCAGCTTGAGCATTACCGCTCGGTGATGGCGGAGAAAGGTTTCGACCTCCCTGAGGGCGTGCGGCCGATCATGATCAGCAAGAACAATTTTGAACTTCTGCTTCGCGAGGGACGTTCATTTGAAGAGTACTTCCGCTTCGAGGAGGATGATCTGGTGGAGAAGACCGAACTGGAGGTGCTTGACGCCGAGATTGAAGACGAGGACGAAGCCGAAGACGAGGCTCCTCCCGGTTCAGTGGAAGAGCCGGATTCAGAACCGCTGGCCGAACCGGAATTTGAACCGGAATTTGAACCGGAGCCTGGATCAGAATCCGGATCAGAGCCGCAGCCAGAGCCGGAATCAGAACCGGAACCAGAACCCAAATTTGAACCGTGATTTGAACCGTGATTTGAACCGTGATTTGAACCGTGATTTGAACCCGAATTTGAACCGGAATTTGAACCGTCGAACCGAAATAAGTGACTGACGATATGGATAAAATTCTCTGGGCCGACGACGAGATCGATCTCCTCAAGCCCCATATTCTTTTTTTAAAGGCCAAAGGCTATGATCTGACCACTGTCTCGAATGGACGTGACGCGCTCGACGCGCTCGACAACGATTCTTTCTCGCTTGTGCTTCTCGACGAGAATATGCCCGGCATATCTGGTCTGGAGACTCTTGATCTGATCAATGAGCGGCATCCCGAGGTGCCTGTCGTCATGGTCACCAAGTCGGAGGAGGAGAATATCATGGACCAGGCCATAGGCAACCGTATCGCCGATTATCTGATCAAACCTGTCAACCCGAACCAGATCCTGCTGTCGATCAAGAAGAATCTCCACAGCCGCGAGATCGTAAACGAGCAGGCTTCGTCTGACTATCAGCAGGATTTCAGCAAGATATCGCAACTTATCAATTCCGCCGGCTCGGTCGATGACTGGATGGATGTTTACCGTCAGCTTGTGCGCTGGGAACTGAAACTGTCGGAGACCGGGAATCCGATGGAGGAGATGCTGCTCATGCAGAAGCGTGACGCTAATTCCAATTTCTGCAAGTTTGTGAAGCGAAATTATGAGTCGTGGGTCACTACCGACGACCATCCTCTCATGAGTCATGAGGTGTTCCGCCGCCGTGTATTCCCGCTTCTCGACAACGGCGAGAAGGTGTGCTTCTTCCTTATCGACAATTTCAGGCTCGACCAGTGGCGGGTGCTCCAGCCCCTCCTGTCGGAGTTCTTCAATGTCTCCGAGGAGATGTACACCACGATCCTCCCAACCTCCACTCAGTATGCCCGCAATGCCATCTTCGCCGGCCTTATGCCCTATGACATCGCGAAGATGTATCCCGGCCTCTGGGTCGAGGAGGATGAAGATGAAGGACTAAACATCCATGAGCAGGAACTGATCCAGACACAGCTCGACCGTTTCCGCCGCAAGGAGAAGTTCTCTTACGCGAAGCTCAATGACTCTTCGGCGGGCGAGAAGTTCATGCAGCGTCTCAACTCGTCGAAAGACCTGCCCCTGCAGGTGGTGGTGCTCAACTTCATCGACATGCTCTCGCATGCCCGCACCGAATCGAAGATGATACGCGAGCTGGCAAGCAATGACGCGGCCTACAGGTCGATCACCGAATCCTGGTTCAGGCATTCATCTTCGATCGACATTTTCCGACGCCTCGCCGAACTTGGCTACAAGGTGATCGTCACCACCGACCATGGCACGATCCGTGTCGACAACCCGGTCAAGGTCGTGGGCGACCGCAACACCAACACCAATCTGCGCTACAAGTGCGGCAAGAACCTGAACTACAACCCGCGTCAGGTCTACGAGATGCACAATCCGCGCAAGTTCGGCCTTCCGGCCCCGAACCTGTCGAGCACGTTCATCTTCGCGCTCAACGAGGATTTCTTCTCCTACCCCAACAATTATAACTATTACGTGCAGTACTATACAGGCACCTTCCAGCACGGCGGCATCTCTCTCCAGGAGATGCTTGTCCCGCTCGTCACCCTCACCCCCCGCGTCTGAACCGGGAGCAGCGCCTCTCCGAGGCGTTGAATAACCCTCAAGCCACGCCCATGAAGTATCTCTCTTACGTCCTCTTCATCTTCCTCTCCGTCATGGCTCTCCGGGCCATGACTCCCGAGGCGCGCAGGTCATACGAGGCTTTCGAGCGCAAGGCAGAAAGCGGGGATCCCGAGGCCATGTATCGTCTCTCCGCCCTTCTCGAACGGGGTTTCGACACGATTCCCGCCGACACGGCGCGGTCGGTGTCTCTGCTGAAGCGATCGGCGCGTGCCGGTTACGCTCCGGCCATGAATTATCTAGGCTTCCTGTATCAGACCGGTTTCCCCGCGAATTCGGGGCGCTTTCTCGCCGAAAACCGCGATTCCGCGCTCATATGGATGCGTGGAGCCGCCGATCTCGGCGATGCAAAGGCCGCCCATAACCTCGCTTATCTTATCCTTTCAGCTTCCGACGGTAATAATTCCTGTTCCGCAGCGCAAGACTCTCTGGCGGCCGATTACCTCGGCAGAGCGGCCGATGCCGGACTTCCGCAGTCAATGACGCTCCTTGCCGATCTTTACGCTCGTGGAAGGGCTGTGCCTTGCGACACCGCCCGGGCCGTCGCGCTATACGAAAAGGCCATATCGCGAGGATTTCCCGACGCCGAGACGCGTCTGGTCAACATGATGGCCTTGCGCTGGAGTCGCTACGCCTCATCCGTTTCGCTCAGCGAGGCACTGCGATACTGGAATCTCGGAGCTTACGCAGCCGCAGTCTCGCTGCTCAGGCAGATAGGCCCCTCCGAACCGCAGACCGCGCGTGCATATGCCCTGCTCGGTCACGCGGCATCGCGCGGTCTCGGAATGCCCTACGACCACCGGCTCGCCAACGAATACTTCGCCCGTGCCGCTATTCTGGGCAACCCCTCGGCGCAGTTCATCCTTGCCGAAACTCTCGAGATCTTCCCCGACGCTCTCGAAGGCCTCTTTCCCGAACTCCCCGACTCGCTGACCCCCTCCGCGCTCCGCGCCTCCGCAGCCCGCGCCGGAATAACCTCCGCCGAAGCCGCCGTCGCAGCCCTCCTCCTCCCCGTCTCAGCCGGTGCCACAATCTGAACGCATATTGTGTGATACATCATAACAATAAAGATATCAGAATGATTATGAAAATGACAAGAATCTTACTTCTGAGTTATGCCCTGTTCTTTTTGTCGGGTGCGGTCAACGCAGTTGACCGTCCGATGCCTGATGCTTTGCCCGAAATCGGGCAAATGAAGTCTGTAGAGACGGCGGTGGCTAAACCGGATGTGAATGAGACTGATGCGTTGCCCGCGAACTGGAAAGTCAGGACCGGAATAAAAGCGTCGTTTATCATAGACATGGTCGGACCGTTATTCTCTTCGGAAAAGACGCCGGGGCAGGATATCGGTTACGGCGGCGCGTTGGGCGGCGCTGTCAGGTTTGACCATAAGTCGGGATGGTTTGTCGAGACCGGATTGTCGGTGGGATATGTAAGTTCGCAACTGCAGATGAAAGAGCGTTCGTCCGGCTATAGTTCTCCCGTGTGGCAGACGCGCAGTTTCAGAAGAGGCCGAATAAGCCTCCCGGTCTTTGCCGGTCATGGTTTTTCTCTATCCGACATGCTTGAAATGAACGTCAACACCGGTTTCGAGTGTTCTTACACATTTGCCGGTAAAGTAGGTGGACAAGGCTCTGAATATTCCATGTTCGGCACAAACGGCGTCTGGCGTCGGTGGAATCTTATGTACACCATCGGACTCGGTCTGGAACTCGAAGTGTTCAGCATAGAGATCAACGGTGGCCTCGGACTTCTCAACCTCGCCCGCCGGGATGTCTTCCACACACACGACATGAACGAAAGTTATGGGTCGGTCTCGTTAGTCTACTGGTTCGGAAACTGACAGTACGGTCAGAGCACCGGCGGGGTGTCTTTGATCGATTCCATCACGAAGACGCTGTGGACAGAGTCGAGCACCGGTATGCGCCCCAGACAGTCGGTCACAAACTTACGGTATGATTTCATGTCGGGAGTCTGGACCTTAAGCATGTAGTCGTAGTCGCCGGAGACGTTGTAGCACTCGGTCACTTCCGGTATCTTCAACATCTCGGCGGCAAAGTCTTCATGTATATCCGTGCTTATATGGCGCAGACTTACATTGCAGAATACCGTGAAGCCCTTTCCTATCTTCTCCATGTCGAGGTCGAGAGTGTAGCGCCTGATTATCCCATGCGATTCCAGACGTCGCACCCGCTCGAAGACCGGTGTGGGCGATCGGTGCACTTTCGACGCGATCTCCCTGATCGACTGCCGCGAATCTTTCTGAAGCTCCCGGATTATGTCGAGATCAACGCTGTCGGGTTCATAGATCTGATTCTTCTTCTCCATATATTCAAGTTATTCAAGTTACGTTGCCCCTGTGGGATGGGGTCTAAGTTTTGTCGATGCTCTGTCGGCTTCTCTTTGTTCTGTATGTAATGCAAATATAGTCATAATTCAGAACAAACAAACTGTCTTTTGCTTCAAAAATACTGATTTGGTCTGAAATAATGCCTTTTCTTGGCGAAAAATAGTATTATACCTAACTTTGCGGCAAACAAAATCAAAACGACAGATCATGAGCAAAGATAATGAAGCAATTTCCGGAGCGAGATTCGAGACCCTCGCAGTTCACGCCGGACAGGAGAATGACCGCGATCCGCAACTCAATCCTACCGGCGCGCGGGCGGTGCCGGTATATCAGACGGCGGCATATCTCTTCAGGGATTCAGCACATGCGGCCGACAGGTTCGCGCTCAGCGATCCCGGCAATATATACGGGCGCCTCACCAACCCGACACAGGATGTGCTCGAACAGCGCCTGGCGGCTCTCGAAGGGGGCACGGCCGCTCTGGCCCTCGCGTCAGGTGCGGCTGCCGTGACGTATGCACTGGAGAATGTGCTCCGTCCGGGCGACCATCTTATCGCGGCCGACAACCTCTACGGCGGTTCTTACAATCTTATCGCCAATAATCTCTCCGCAAGGGGCATATCTTACACGATTGTCGATTTCAGCGATCAGGAGGCTCTCGAACGTGCTTTCCGCCCCGAGACGAAGGTTGTCTATGGCGAGACTTTCGGTAATCCCAACAGCGATGTGACTGATCTCAGGAGAGTGGCCGACACCGCCCACCGCCATGACGCGCTCTTCATTGTCGACAATACGTTTGCGACTCCGCGTCTCGTCAGACCCATCGAACATGGCGCCGACGTGGTGATCCACTCGGCCACCAAATTCATCGGCGGACACGGGGCGGCTCTCGGCGGCATCATAGTCGACGCCGGAAAGTTCGATTTCAAGTCGGCGGCTGAAAAGTTTCCGACACTCGCAGGCCCGGATCCGAGTTACCACGGCGCCGTATTTGCCGACGCGGCTCCCGACGCTCCTTTTGTGACGCGTGTACGCGCCGTGGTGCTCCGCGACGAGGGCGCTTGCATCTCCCCTTTCAACGCGTTTCTGCTCCTGCAGGGTCTGGAGACTCTCGCTCTCAGGGTCGACAGACATGTGGAGAATGCCCTCAGGGTGGTCAGATATCTTGACGGTCATCCCAAAGTCAGGAAGGTCAGTCATCCGTCGCTCCCATCACACCGCGACCATGATCTTTACAAGCGTTATTTTCCGAACGGAGGCGGAAGCATATTCACCTTCGAGATAGATGGTGGCCGCGAGGAGGCATGGAGGTTTATCGACAGTCTCAGACTCTTCTCTCTCCTTGCCAACGTGGCCGACGCCAAGAGCCTCGTGATACATCCGGCCAGCACGACGCATTCGCAGATGAGCGAGGCTGAACTCAGGGTGGCGCACATCACTCCCTCGACAATACGTCTGAGCATAGGCATTGAGAATGCCGACGATATCATAGATGATCTTGAACGCGGATTCGCGGCTGTCTGACCGCATCCGTTCCGTCCGCGATAATACGATATTTTCACGCAAAATACATATGAGCAAGACTGTAGCTGATTTTCTCGCCTCGGAGCATCCCACAGCGTTCTCGTTCGAGATTCTTCCCCCGGTCAGGGGGAAGAGCATTGACGCGACTTTCAAAGATGTGGAGCGTCTGATGGAGTTCTCTCCGGCCTATGTCAACATCACCACCCACCGTGTCGAGAAGAGCTACAGGCATGTCGGCGACGGAACATACAGGGAGTCGTCGTCGCAGAGACGTCCCGGCACTGTCGCTATCGCCGCCGTGCTCCGCGAACGCTTCGGCGTGCGCCCTGTGCCCCATATCATATGCGGGGAATACAGCCGCCGCGAGATCGAGGATCAGCTCATCGACCTTTCATATCTCGGCATCAACGACATTCTTGTGCTACGTGGCGACCGTGAGAAGTCGGCGTCAGCATTCACTCCGGCCGACGACGGCCATGAGCATGCCGTATCGCTCGCCGGTCAGGTCGCGGAGTTCAACGCCGGAATCATGGCCGACGGAAGCCAGACTGATCCCGTGGCGTCTCCATTCTCGTTCGGCGTGGCGGGATACCCTGAAAAGCATGAGGAGGCGATGAACGCCGATGTCGATCTGATGAGACTCAAGGAGAAGGTCGACGCAGGAGCATCTTACGTGGTCACGCAGATGTTTTTCGACAATGACCGCTATTTCGATTTTGTGCGCCGGGCACGGGAGGCGGGCGTGACGGTGCCGGTCGTGCCCGGTCTCAAGCCGCTGACATCGCTCAGGCAGCTCTCGCTCATTCCGAGGGTCTTTCATATAGACTTTCCGCGCGAGCTTTCTGACGAGCTGCTGCGATGCCGATGTGACGACGATGTCAGAAGCGTCGGGGTGGAATGGGCCGCGTCGCAGGCTGCGCGGCTGAAGGAGGCAGGTGTGCCGAGCATTCATTTCTATGCCATGCACTCTGTGGCGAGTGTGGCCGAAATCGCCCGCAGGGTCTATTGATACACGACGGCCCTTGTGCCGGATAAACATCAGACTGTCGTTATTCAAACTGTTATTGTTATGGAACTGAAAGATTTGATCGGTAAGAGGATATTGCTGCTTGACGGCGCGACGGGTGTCGAGCTCAGAAAGCATGTGCCCGACGAAAATTCAGCCAGGGGCAGAAGGTTTATGACTCATCCGCGCCCGCTCCTCTCCAATCTCGACATTCTCAACCTGTCGCGCCCTGAGGTGGTGGCTTCTGTGCATGATTCTTACCTTGAAGCGGGTGCCGACATAATCGAGACAAATACTTTCAACTCCAACGCGCTTTCGCAACGGGAGTATGGCACTGACCGGCTTGTCCGCGATCTCAATCTCGCCGGTGCGCGTATCGCGGTGCGCCGCGCACGCCATTATTCCGCTCTCGATCCGGCGCGCCCCCGCTTTGTGGCCGGTTCCATGGGGCCGACGGCTTTCTCCGCCTCTTTCCCATGCGATTCCTCCTGTCAGTGGAAGCGTGCGGTCGATTTCGCCACCCTCGCCGACATATATGCCGACCAGGCCGAGGCTCTCGTCGAGGGGGGCGTCGACATGCTGCTGATCGAGACTGCCTATGATCTGCTCAATATCAGAGGCGCGCTCCACGGGGCTTCGCGAGGCATGGAGCGTGCCGGAAGAATTGTCCCGGTGGCGGTCTCGCTCACCATATCCGACACGTCGGGGCGCATTCTGTCGGGGCATACGCCCGAGGCGGTTCTCGCTGCCGTGGCCCCGTATTCGCCGGTTGCCCTCGGTTTCAACTGTTCGGCGGGTCCTGCCGGTCTGGCATCTGCTGTGAGGCGTCTTGCTGACGCGAGCCCTTTCCCGGTTATATTCTATCCTAATGCCGGGCTTCCCGGTCCCGACGGCGCTTATGACGTTGACCCCGACAAATTCGTCGCCGAACTCCGTCCGCTTCTCGACAAGGGGCTTACCAGCATCGTCGGCGGATGCTGCGGCACGACGCCGGAGCATATCGCGCGTCTGTCGGAGTTTCTGTCTGCTTCCGGCCTGAAGCCGCGGCCGGCCGGTGCACGTCATCTGCCCGCCTGGCTCTCGGGTCTTGAGGCTTTCGGAGGAGATGCGGGCTTCATCAATGTCGGCGAACGCTGCAATGTGGCGGGAAGCCGGAAGTTCCTGCGTCTTGTAGCGGGTGGAGACGCTGCGGGCGCACTCGACGTGGCGCGCCGGCAGGTCGAGGCCGGGGCCATGATCCTCGACATCAACATGGACGACCCGATGCTCGACGCGCCTGAGGAGATGCAGCGATTCCTGCGGCTGCTCGGATCCGACCCGACGGCCTCCTCGGTGCCCTGGATGATAGATTCTTCAGATTTCAAGGTTATGGAGAGGGCTCTTGAGAACATGGCGGGCCGAGGCATTGTCAATTCGATATCTCTGCGCGACGGTGAGGAAGATTTCATCCGAAAGGCTTCAATTGTCAGACGCTTCGGCGCGGCTGTGGTGGTCATGCTCACCGACGAGCGCGGACAGGCAGCCGATTTCGACCGCAAGATCGAGATCGCGCGGCGGGCTGTCGCGATCCTCACCGGCAAGTGCGGTTTCGATCCGAGAGACATCATAATCGATGCCAATGTGCTCACTGTGGCCACCGGCATGCCTGAGCATGACCGCCATGCGCTCGATTTCCTGAAGGCCGTGGAATGGATACGCGGCAATCTCCCCGGTGTCCGCACAAGCGGTGGTCTCAGCAATCTCTCTTTCTCGTTCCGTGGAAACAATTACATTCGTCAGGCCATGCACGCCGTTTTCCTTTTTTACGCTGTAAGGGCGGGTCTCGACATGGCGATCATGGATCCCGGAATGCGTCTCACGTATTCCGACATAGAGCCGGAACTGCTTGACCGTATCGAGGATGTCATTCTTTGCCGACGTCCCGACGCTGCGTCACGGCTGATCGACATCGCCTCGCGCTATTCCGACAGAAAAGTGACGGATGCGCAGGTGGTTGCCACGGTGGCGCGCACTCCTTCCGAAAGGATATCGGCCGCGCTGATTGCGGGCGACACCACCACTCTCGTCGGCGGCCTCGACGAGGCTGTGGCCGAGGCCGGTAGCGCGTCGGCTGTAGTCGACGGCCCGCTGATGGATGCTATGGAGGAGGTTGGCCGCCGGTTCGAGGCCGGAAAGATGTTTCTGCCGCAGGTGGTCAAAAGTGCGGCCGCCATGCAGTCGGCTGTGGCATATCTGCGCCCCATGCTCGAACAGGGCAGGAATAAGGATGCCGGCAACGGCCTCTTTCTTCTGGCAACAGTCCGTGGCGATGTGCATGATATCGGCAAGAATATAGCCGGAGTTGTGCTGAGATGCAATAATTTCGAGGTTGTCGATCTCGGAGTGCAGGTCGATGCCGCGAGAATCGTGGAGGAGGCTCTTCGTCTGCGTCCCCGCTTTATCGGTCTCAGCGGCCTGATCACCCCCTCGCTCGAAGAGATGGCTGTCGTTGCGGCGGCTCTCAAAGAGGCGGGTATCGATGTTCCTCTCTTTGTCGGAGGGGCGGCTACAAGCGAGCTGCATACTGCCCTCAGGATCGCTCCTGCCTACGGCGGTGTGGTGGTGAGAGTCGGCGATGCGTCGGCCAACCCTGTGGCGGCTCTCCGGCTTATGCGCGATTATGATGATGAGGCGACCCGCATACGCGCCCGCCAGAGGAAACTGGTCGAGGAGTATCAATCCGGCCGTGGCGACGCTGACCGGGCCGCCCCCTCTACCCGGTCGGCTATGCCTGGGCGGGACGCCGTGGCGGCGAGTGTTTCCGATGATCTCCCCGTGCCCTCTTTTACAGGTGTGAGAACGCTCCCTCCGGTGTCGTTGTCAGAGATCAGACCTTTTATCAACTACACGTATTTCTACAAATGCTGGAAAGTCAGACCCGGTTCGCGCGAGGCCGACGCTCTTCTTGCCGATGCGGAGGATATGCTCGATTCTCTTGAGGCGCAGGGAGCCTCGATGACGGCGCAGGTGGCCTTTTACGGAGCACACTCTGAAGGAGACTTCATAAAGGCCGGCGGTGAATCGATATATACGCCGCGTCAGAATCCTGCCGCCGACGGCACTCCCGGAAAGGCACTGAGCGATTATATCGCGCCCGAAGGCGCCGGCGACCATATAGGCTGCTTTCTGGTGACAGTCGGAGAAACTATAAGAACTCGGCTCGAAGAGTATGCCGGCTCTGACGACAGCTATTCCCGGCTGCTGCTGCAGTCGCTTGCCGACAGACTCGCGGAGGCCGCTTCCGAATGGCTGCACCGGCAGACCCGCGTCAGCCTCTGGGGATACAGTCCTGACGAACCTCTCGATTATCAGGCGATACGCAGGGGGGAATACCGGGGAATACGCCCTGCCGTCGGTTACCCCTCGCTCCCCGACCAGAGGCTCATGCACACGCTCATGCGTCTGCTCAGGCCGGACGATGCCGGCGTGTCGGTTACAGTCAACGGCGCTCTCTCCCCCTCGGCAAGCGTGGCCGGTTTCTATCTCGCCTCTCCCCGCGCCCGCTATTTCATGGTCAGCCCCTCCCGCCCCGACAGACTATAAAGATTTATAAAATTTATAAGACTTATAAGACTTATAAGATTTATAAGATTTATAAGATTTATAAGACTTATAAGACTTATAAGACTTATTTTAGCCGTATCATAGCAGTTTTCGTTTATTTTTCGGAGTTGATCGCCGAGTTTCTTTTTTTTTAATTATATTTGCAGGTTGATTGTAATTATTAGGAAATGACATTCAGATACGACTATTTGGTCATCGGTTCCGGCATCGCCGGAATGTCGTTCGCACTCAAGGCCGCACGCCGCGGCCATAAAGTCGCGATAATCTGCAAATCCACACTCGACGAGGCAAATACTAATTTCGCGCAGGGCGGTGTGGCGTCTGTGACAAACCTCGAGGTCGACGACTTCGACAAGCATATCCACGACACAATGGTGGCCGGCGACTGGCTCTCCGACCCCGCTGCCGTCGAGCAGGTGGTGCGCAACGCTCCCGCACAGATCCGCGAGCTGATCTCCTGGGGAGTAGACTTCGACAAGAAGGATGACGGATCGTTCGACCTCCACCGCGAGGGTGGTCACTCCGAGTTCCGAATCCTGCACCATGCCGACAACACCGGCGCGGAGATCCAGCAGAGTCTCGTGAAGGCCGTGCTCGCAGACAGCAACATCGATGTGTTCGCCCACCGCTTCGCCGTCGAGATCATCACCCAGCACCACCTCGGCGTGATCGTGACCCGCCGTACTCCCGACATAACCTGCTACGGCGCCTACATACTCGACGAGGCCACAGGCAAGGTCGATACATTCCTCGCCCGCGTCACCGTAATGGCCACAGGGGGCATCGGTGCCGTCTACGGCACCACGACCAACCCTCTCGTGTCGACCGGCGACGGCATCGCTATGGTCTACCGCGCCAAGGGCACAGTCAGCGACATGGAGTTCATACAGTTCCACCCCACCGCGCTCTATCATCCTGGCGACCGCCCCTCTTTTCTCATAACCGAGGCGATGCGCGGTTATGGCGCCGTGCTCCGCAACATCGACGGCGAGGAATTCATGCAGAAGTATGACCCGCGCCTCTCGCTCGCGCCCCGCGACATCGTGGCCCGCGCCATCGACTCCGAGATGAAGCTCTCGGGTTCCGACCATGTCTTCCTCGACGTCACCCACAAGGATCCCGACGAGACCCGGCGTCATTTCCCCAACATCTACGAGAAATGCCTCTCGCTCGGCATCGACATAACCCGCGATATGATACCCGTCGCCCCCGCCGCCCATTACCTCTGCGGCGGAATAAAGGTCAACCTCGACGGCGAAAGCTCGATCAAGAGGCTTTATGCCGTCGGCGAATGCAGCTGCACTGGCCTTCACGGCGGTAACCGCCTTGCGTCAAACTCGCTGATCGAGGCGGTGGTATATGCCGACGCCGCCGAGCGTCACGCCGAATCGCTTGTCGGCGGTTATGAGCTCCGCGACGATGTGCCCGACTGGAACGACGAGGGCACCGAGCACCCCGACGAGCTTGTGCTCATTACGCAGAGCGAGCGCGAGGTCAACGCCATCATGGGCACATATGTAGGAATTGTCCGCAGCGACCTGCGCCTCAAGCGGGCCTGGAACCGCCTCGACATCCTCTACCGCGAGACCGAAGATCTCTTCCGCCGCTCGAAGCCGACACGTCAGCTCTGCGAGTTGCGCAACATAATCAATGTCGCGTATCTCGTGATGCGACAGGCTCTCGAACGCAAGGAGTCGCGCGGACTGCACTATACCGTGGACTATCCGCACCCCCCTGTTCCCGCTTACGGAAACTGAATCCCGGTCACCTCGTGACGGCTCGCGTGTTAACATTTTTTGTGGCATGTGGCATAATCTCTCTTCTCAAATCCGTGTTAAAATAAGATGAAGAAATTCGCACTCACCGCCGCGGCCGCCATTCTGGCCGCCATCATAACGGCTTATGCCGCCCCGCAGAAAAGCGCGGACGCGGCTCTCGCCCGCAATCTGACCACCTTCAACGCCATTGTCAAGGAGCTGCAGGACAATTATGTCGATTCGATCGCTCCCGACCGGGCGTTTGACGCTGCGATCGACGCCCTGCTCGCCACAATCGACCCGTATACGGAGTATTATCCCGCCGAAGAGCAGGACGCGCTTCAGAAGATGACCACGGGAGAATATGGCGGCATCGGTTCATATCTGATGGACCGCGACAGCTCAACCTATATCTCGGCTCCGATGGAGAACAGTCCGGCGGCGCGCGCCGGAATCAAGGCCGGCGACAGGATTCTCAAGGTAGATTCCATTGATGTGTCGCGCAAACTGAGTGCCGACGTCACAAAGGTGCTCCGCGGACGCCCCAACACACCGGTCACCATGACCCTGCTCAGGCCTTATGCGGAAGACTCAATAATCACGGTCTCTCTCGTCCGCGAGATGCTTCAGCAGCCCTCTGTGCCTTATTACACAGTTGTCGGCAACACAGGCTATATTCTCCTGACTTCGTTCATCAACAAGTCGCCCGCCGAGGTCAAGGCCGCCCTCGAGGAGTTCAAGGGTGATCCGCGTGTCAAAAATATCGTTCTCGACCTTCGCGGCAACGGCGGCGGACTTGTTGAGAGTGCCGTCGACATCCTCAGCTATTTCCTCCCCAAAGGCACGGAAGTGGTGCGCACACGCGGGCGCGACGGCGCGGCTGAACGCGTCTACAAGACAACCCGTTCGCCGCTCTTCCCCGACATTCCGGTGGCCGTGCTTATCGACGGAGCCACGGCGTCGGCCTCCGAGATTCTCGCCGGCGCGCTTCAGGATCTCGACCGCGGCGTGCTTGTCGGGTCGAGAAGTTTCGGCAAAGGGCTTGTGCAGACCACACGCCCTCTACCCTTCTCGGGCGTGCTAAAAGTGACCGTCGCGAAATACTACACCCCCTCCGGACGCCTTATCCAGGCTCTCGACTATGCCCACCGCAACGAAGACGGATCGGTGTCGCGCATTCCCGACAGCCTTACCCATGAATACAAGACGCTTCATGGCCGCACCATCCGCGACGGCGGCGGCCTCGTGCCCGACACCGTGATCGACTGGGGCAAGGTCAACCGTCTGGTCTATAATGTGGTGCGCGACAATTGGAGCTTCGATTACGCCACCCGCTTCACGGCCTCGCATCCTGAGGTGGCGGCTCCGGAGCAATTTGTCATCACCGACAGCATGTATGCCGATTTCAAGAAGAGCATCGACCCGGCGCGTTTCAAATACGACCGCGTCATGGAGGAGGCGATGAAGCAGCTCCGCGACATAGCCACCGAAGAGGGATACATGGGCGACGAGACCACAGCGGCCTTCGATTCGCTGCAGAAGCTCCTGATCCACGATCTCGACCGCGATCTCGACACTCACCGCCCCGAAATCGAGGAATACCTCGGTTCGGAGATCATGGGACGCTACTATTACGACCGTGGCAAGACCGCATATATGCTCCGTAACGACAAGGCTTTCCGTGCCGCACGCGAGATTCTCGATTCCGGACGTTATAACAGCATTCTCGGCAAGTGATGACTCTGAGTGAAGCCGGTTCTCTGTTCGCGACTCCATCAAGGATGGAGGCAGTGCGCGCTCTGCTCAAAGACAGGAAGGCGCGTCGCATCTCGCTCTCCGGACTTGCCGGAAGCTCCCCCGCCCTGCTCTTTGCCGCAGTAGACTGTCTGAAGTCGCCCATGCTCATCGTGGCCGACGACATGACAGATGCCGGATATCTCTACAACGACCTGCGGGCCATTGCCGGCGAGGAGGCCGTGGCCGTTTTCCCTTCGGGCTACAAACGCGACATAAAGTATGGTCAGGTCGATCCCCCCTCGCAGATACTCCGCACCGATGTGCTCGACAGACTCGCCTCGTCGCGCAGCCTGCGCTGTGTCGTGACTTGCCCCGAGGCTCTTGCCGAGAAGGTGGCCGCGCGTGAGGCTCTCGATGAGAACACGATCCAGCTGAAGGTCGGCGCGAAGATTCCTATGTCGGATGTCGTGGCGCGCCTCGTCAAGCTCGGTTTCAATTCGGTCGAATATGTCTATGAGCCCGGGCAGTTCGCCCGCCGTGGCTCGATTCTCGACGTCTATTCCTTTGCCGGCGAACTGCCATACCGCATCGATTTTTTCGATACCGAGATAGACTCCATACGTACGTTCAACGTCGAGACCCAGCTCTCCGAGCGCAAGGTCGACGCCGTCTCCCTTGTGCCTCCGTCGGCAAGCGATGCCGGCGACGGCGTCTCGCTGCTCCGCTTCATGGGCCCCGATACTGTTGTGGCGGCCATGAAGCCCGGCTATGTGACGGAGCGCGTCAGGACTGTCGCGTCGCAGGAGTTTTCAGAATCGGCCGTCATTGCCGACGAGGGCGACCGCTCGGCCATGGAGAAAGTGGTCGATCCCGACACGTTTACCTCCGAATTCAGCGCATTGCGTCAGATCTGCTTCGGCGTCCAGGAGGCTCCGGCCTCGTTTGGCGCCGACAGCCACGTGAGTTTCGGATGCTCGCTCCAGACCCTCTATCACAAGAATTTCGAGCTGATTTCGGAATCGTTCACCCGCTTTCTCGACGAAGGCTACCGGATCCTTATCCTCTCCGACTCTCAGCATCAGTCCGAACGTCTCCGGTCCATATTCGCCGACCGTGGCGACAGGATAACGTTCACAGCAGTCGACGCCACGCTCCACGAGGGGTTTGTCGACCACGAGACGCATGTCTGCTTCTTTACCGACCATCAGATCTTCGACCGCTTTCACAAATACAGTCTCCGTTCCGACAAGGCGCGGGCCGGAAAGCTCGCCCTCTCGCTAAAGGAACTCAACCAGATCGAGGTCGATGACTACATTGTCCACATCGATCACGGCATAGGACGCTTCGGCGGACTCGTCAAGACCGACATAAACGGGCGTCCGCAGGAGATGATCAAGGTCTATTTCCAGAACAACGCCCTCGTGCTCGTCTCGATCCATGCCCTGCACAAGCTGTCGAAATACCGTGGCAAGGATGGCGTGCCCCCGAAGATAAGCAAGCTCGGCGGTGGCGCGTGGGCACGCATGAAGGAGAAGGCCAAGACGAAGATGAAAGACATGGCCCGCGAGCTGATCGCCCTCTATGCCCGCCGCCGCACCGAGAAAGGCCACGCTTTCGCCCCCGACTCATATCTGCAGCATGAGCTGGAGGCAAGCTTCATCTACGAGGATACCCCCGACCAGCTCCGCGCCATACAGGCCGTAAAGGCCGACATGGAGCTTGACCGCCCGATGGACCGTCTCATATGCGGCGACGTCGGTTTCGGAAAGACGGAGATCGCGGTCCGCGCCGCCTTCAAGGCCGCCGCCGACAGCAAGCAGGTGGCGGTGCTCGTGCCTACGACGGTGCTTGCCATGCAGCACTACAACACGTTCTCGTCGCGTCTCGCCGACCTGCCCGTCAGGGTGGAGTTCATATCGCGCGCCCGCAAGCCGAAGGAGATAAAACAGATCCTCGCCGATCTCGCCGACGGCAGGATCGACATTCTCATAGGCACCCACAAGATTATCGGCAAATCGGTGAAGTTCAAGGATCTCGGACTTCTCATCATCGACGAGGAACAGAAATTCGGCGTGGCCGTCAAGGAGCGCCTCAAGCAGATGAAGACGAGTGTCGACACGCTCACCATGAGCGCGACGCCGATTCCGCGCACGCTGCAGTTCTCGCTGATGGGCGCGCGCGACCTCAGCTCGCTCAATACTCCCCCGGCCAACCGCCAGCCCATCATGACCAACGTCTCGACATTCGACGACGAGGTGGTGCGCGAGGCCGTGGAGTTCGAACTCTCGCGCAACGGTCAGGTCTTTTTTGTCTCCAACCGCATCGAGAATCTTGTCGAGCTGGAGACTCGCCTCCGCCGCCTTGTGCCGGGCGTGCGCATCGTCACCGCCCACGGGCAGATGCCTCCCGAGCAGCTTGAGAAGGCGATAATCGACTTCAGCAGCCATGATTACGACGTGCTCCTCTCCACGACCATCGTCGAGAACGGCATAGACATGCCCAATGTCAATACGATAATCGTCAACAACGCCGACCGCTTCGGCCTCAGCGAGCTTCACCAGCTCCGGGGGCGCGTCGGCCGTTCCGACCGCAAGGCGTTCTGTTATCTGCTCGTGCCCCCGGGCAAACCGCTCACCCCCGTGGCGAGGCGCCGACTGCAGGCAATCGAGAACTTCTCCGACCTCGGATCGGGAATCCACATCGCCATGCAGGATCTCGACATACGCGGTGCCGGCAACCTGCTCGGGTCCGAACAGTCCGGATTCATTGCCGACCTCGGCTATGAGGCATACCAGCAGATTCTCCGCGAGGCTGTCACCGAGCTGAAGACCGAGGAATTCGCCGACACATTCACCGACGTCAGCGCCGGAGCGGCTGAGGAATTCGTGACCGACGTCACCGTCGAGTCCGACCTTGAGCTGCGTCTTCCCCCCGAATACGTGCCGCAGGAAAGCGAGCGCATATCGCTTTATCGGCGACTCGACAACATGGAGCGTCCCGAACAGATCGAGGAGTTCCGCGCAGCCCTCGCCGACAGGTTCGGCGCCATACCCGTGGTGACCGACGAACTGATAAAGGTCGTGCCGCTCCGAATGGCGGCGAAGCGACTCGGAATCGAGCGGATCGTGCTCAAAGGGGGCGTGATGCGCCTCTATTTCGTCGACGACGACAACAAGGCATACTACCGCTCTCCCGCGTTCGGGCGTGTGCTCGGATACCTGCAGGCCAATCCCCGTATATGCACGCTCAGGGACATTCCGGCGCGCGATTCCTCGCAGCCTCCGAAACATTCCCTGATCGTCTCCGGAGTGAAGTCCGTGTCAGACGCACTCGCGGTTCTCACGGCCATGTGCGACACGGCCGCAATATGATTTATTTTAGAGCTTGTTATTAAACAAGCTCTTATTTCTCGCTCTTCAGAATGTCGCGTATCTCTGTCAGAAGTTTCTCCTCCGCCGTGGGCTCCGGAGCCGGAGCCGCCTCCTCGGCTGCTTTCTCCTTCTTCATGAATTTCACCGTGTAGCGCAGCGCGATGAAGATGCACAGCGCGATGATGAGGAAATCTACTATGTTCTGGATGAAAAGACCGTAGTTGATGGCCACTTCCTCCACTGCCGCCACATCGCCCATCGCAGGTCTGCCCGGAGTGATGACATACTTGAGATTCTTGTAGCCGTCACCGCCTGTGATGATCGACACAACCGGCATGATGATGTCATTGACAAGCGAGGTCACGATCTTGCCGAACGCGCCGCCGATGATCACGCCGACAGCCATGTCGACGATGTTGCCCTTAAGGGCGAAAGCCTTGAAGTCTTCGATAAATTTTCCCATTACTGCTCTATTTGTCTAAATTTTGTTAATCGCTGTGCAAATATGCGATTTTTTTCTTAATTTTGCAACCTCATAGGTTGCTTCTAATGTTTAGAAAGTGGCTCGCGGTGTTACAGGACGCCCGCGCCCTGAATATCCCTGCCGATTGATAGAACAATTACTGACTACAATAAAGTTTAACCCTAATATTAAAAATTTTAAAGTAATGACAAAGATTGGTATTAACGGATTTGGCCGTATCGGCCGCTTCGTTTTCCGTGCCTCTACCAAAAGAGAAGACATCGAGGTTGTGGCAATCAATGACCTCCTTCCGGTTGACTACATG
This sequence comes from uncultured Muribaculaceae bacterium, assembly GCA_947176745.1. Taxonomy (GTDB): domain Bacteria; phylum Bacteroidota; class Bacteroidia; order Bacteroidales; family Muribaculaceae; genus Lepagella. The sequence goes on along the minus strand of CAMWRV010000019.1, from coordinate 1,719 downwards.
GCATACATGCTCAAGTATGACACTATGCACGGTCGTTTCGACGGCACTGTAGAGTACGATCTCGAGAAGAGCCTTCTCATCGTTAACGGCAAGGAGATCCGTGTTACCGCATGCCGCGACCCCAAGGAGATCAACTGGGGCGCTGTCGAGGCTGAATACGTTGTTGAGTCAACTGGTCTCTTCCTCACCGAGGAGAAGGCTCAGGCTCACATCGAGGCCGGTGCTAAATATGTTGTTATGTCGGCTCCCTCAAAGGACGCTACTCCCATGTTCGTAGTCGGTGTCAACGAGAACACTTACGCTGGCCAGAAGTTCGTTTCCAACGCTTCTTGCACAACCAACTGTCTCGCTCCCATCGCCAAGGTGCTCAACGACAAGTTCGGCATCGTAGAGGGTCTTATGACAACTGTTCACTCTACAACTGCTACTCAGAAGACTGTTGACGGTCCCTCTATGAAGGACTGGCGTGGTGGCCGTGCCGCTGCCGGCAACATCATCCCCTCTTCTACCGGTGCTGCAAAGGCTGTAGGCAAGGTTATCCCCGAGCTCAACGGCAAGCTGACTGGTATCTCGATGCGTGTCCCCACTCTCGACGTTTCTGTTGTTGACCTTACTGTCAACCTCGCAAAGCCCGCTACTAAAGAAGACATCTGCGCTGCCATGAAAGAGGCTGCCGAAGGTGAGCTCAAGGGTGTGCTCGGCTACACTGAGGACGATGTCGTTTCAAGCGACTTCCTCGGCTGCCCCCTCACTTCGATCTTCGACGCTAACGCCGGCGTATACCTGACTGACAAGTTCGTTAAGGTTATCAGCTGGTATGACAACGAGATCGGCTACTCTAACAAGGTGCTCGACCTCATCGCTCACATGAAGAAAGTAAACGGCTGATATCATCCGTGATATGATACGGATCTCTTCCCTTGCGGAAGATCCGTCAGTCAGGCAAAGGCCTCCGCGACCTCTTGATCGCGGAGGTTTCTTTTTTTACCGGAATTTTTATATCTTTGAAGATCAAAAACATCATCACTTACTATCGTTTAAATCTGAACACTTACTTATGGACAAACCGGTTTTAGTCGTTTCGACAGGCGCCGGAATCAGTGCCGAATCAGGCATAAAGACATTCCGCGACGCCGACGGACTCTGGGAGAACTATCCCGTAATGCAGGTGGCCTCGGCCGACGGTTTCCGCCGCGATCCCGCTCTGATCCACCGTTTCTACAACGAACGCCGCCGTCAGCTCGTCGGCGCAATGCCCAACGCAGCCCATCTCGCCCTTGTCGAGCTGGAGAAAGACTACGACGTCTACATCATAACCCAGAATGTCGATGACCTCCACGAACGTGCCGGATCCGGAAATGTGCTTCATCTCCACGGCGAACTGATGAAGATCCGCTCCGTCAGCGATTCCGACTACACCGAGACGCTCGACATCGACCATCTTGAGACCACTCCCGCCACCCGTGGCCGCAACGGTCACCTCATGCGCCCCCACATAGTTTTCTTTCAGGAACCGGTGCCCAATATTGAGAAAGCCGTCGAGCTCGTGCACAAGGCAGACATATTCGTCGTGATAGGCACCTCGCTCGTGGTCTATCCCGCCGCCGGCCTGATACAATGCGTACGCCCCGGCACCCCCATATACTACATAGGGCGCGCGGCCGGGCGGGGGGTGCGAGGGCGGGCGGCGGGGGGAGAGGGAGGGGGTGTGGGGGGGGG
>CAMWRV010000018.1 GCA_947176745.1 uncultured Muribaculaceae bacterium | reverse complement strand
CGAGACCCACCACCGGCATATCATATCCGCTGCTGAGGCGGATTGTGGGTGCCTGGCCGTTCTTGCCCTCTGAAAGAGGAAATTTAGAGTAATCCATATCTGAGTCATAATCGTTTATGGGGTCATGATCCATTGTGGTGCATGATGCGCACGCTGTCATTGACAACATGGCCATCAGTCCTGAAAGAACGGGTAGTTTCATTTCAGATATTCATTGAAGAATCTGACAAGAGCATCAAACGGAATTATGTCTTTCCGGTCATAAAGATCCGTATGGCTGGCTCCGGGAATAACCATAAGAAGTTTGTTGTTGTCCTGTCCGGGAGTTACTGAGAGTTTTTTGTAGGCGTCACTTCCAAAATAGAAGGAATGAGCCTTTTCGCCATGTATGATCATTACCGCATTCTTAATCTCGTTGGCACGGCTCATGAGCGGGAAGTTTATCCACGGAATCGGTGAGGTCGCGTTGCGTCCTCCGTTTGAGTTGAGCGATCTGGGGTGGTAGCCTCTCGGTGTCTTATAGTAGTCGAAATAGTCACGAAGGAATTTAGGAGCGTCTTCGGGTAGCACGTCAGGTACGCCTCCGCCAAGCTTGGGCGTTCCGTTGCGGAAATCCTCCGTACGCTGTGCTGCCAATGCTGATTTCAGTTTATCGCGGTCTTCTGGAGTGTCGGCGCTGTCGAAATATCCGTTGGCGGTTACACGGCTCATGTCATACATTGTCGAAGCGACAGTGGCTTTGATACGAGGGTCGGCAGCCGCTGCATTTATGGCAAGACCGCCCCAGCCACATATGCCGATGACTCCGACAGCTTCGGGATTGACAGAGGGGTTTGTTACAAGGTAATCGACCGCTGCGCTGAAATCTTCAGTGTTTATATCAGGTGAGGTCATGTAGCGGGGATGACCTCCGCTTTCTCCTGTAAATGACGGATCGAATGCAAGAGTGATGAAGCCGCGTTCAGCCATTTCCTGTGCGTAAAGGCCGGAACACTGCTCCTTGACTGCGCCAAACGGGCCGCATACTGCTATGGCCGGGAGTGGCGTCTTTGCGTCTTTGGGAACATACAGGTCGGCGGCAAGAGTGATGCCGTAGTGGTTGACAAATGTCACTTTTTTGTGATTCACGCGGTCGCTCTTAGGAAAGGTTTTGTCCCATTCAGAAGTAAGTTCGAGATTTTCCATATCTGTAATATTATTGTTTTGAGCATTGATTGTCGTTAGTGAGAGACATGCGATTATCAGTGAACAGATGTTTTGTTTCATAACGTTAGTCTTGTTTTATATCGCGAATGTATTTTGCCGGTATTCCTGCGACGATTGTATTGTCGGCGACATCTTTTTTTACTACAGCTCCGGCGGCCACTATGGCATTTTCACCAACGGTTACTCCGGGCAGGATTATCGCCCCGGCTCCGATCCAGGCGTTTCGGCGAATCACAACCGGGGCAGTAATCAGAGAATGTCGTTTTGCCGGCTCTTCGGGATGACCTTCGGTCGCGATTTTCACACCGGGGCCGATAAACACGCCGTCCTCCAGCGTTATGCCGCCCTGATCGAGAAACGTGCAGCCGAAGTTTATAAAAACCTCTTTGCCTACAGTCGTCATTTTCCCGAAAGCGGTATAGAACGGCGGAAACAGCCTCACCGAGCTGTCAAGCGGCTGCCCCCAGATGCGTTCCAGAATGGCCCGTATCTCTGCGGCCGTATGGTAACCGGTATTCAGTTCGGCGATATGCCGGCGGGTATTCTCAATCTCGTCACAGAGAAGTTCGGGAGCAGTTTCTGATATGTGCTCGCCGTTTCTCATACGCTCAATAACATCTGTATTCATTTTTTATGACTCATTTGTTTTCACAATGCAAAATTAGCTTCAAAACAAATGTCAGTAGTAACCAATATTACATCTGAATGTACCTTGATTTCGGAATTACCCGGATTATGGAATTACTCGGTTTCTGCATAGAGGGCATCGCAAAAGTTAGGAGCGCGTCTGCTCGAACGGACTTTCCGCATCTAAAGCGATATGACAGCGCGGATAAGGGCTGCAAACCCTTGCTTCTCTTTGTTCCTGATATAATGCAAGGCAGGTTGGAGTGATATATTGCCGGTTATGCTATACTTATAGGTTAGCTCATTGGCGCACTCGTAAGAATCTGTGAAAGCGGCATATTGGGAATATACTCCCGCTTCATGACGTCCCGATCTGTAATACAGACCCGCGCCTGCGGAGTGGCGGCATCCCGACCGGACTGTCGGACACTCCGAAAGATGCGCGACAAGAAACATGTCGCAGATCAGTCTCTGTTCGATATACGCCCAGAACGCCGCCTCGATCGTCTTGCCGAGATCCGCTTTTTCAGCTTCCCGGAATAAATTCTGGTCTCTATCATCCTCACTGCCGCTACCGAGGCCAGATAAACAGAAACCCATATTATAATTGTTGTCATTGCTTTGAAAATTTACGGCTCCGATACTGAAAATACCGTCAGATGCGGGACAGAACCGGAAAACACAGTCTCGACCGGCGAAGCCATGGTAACCTTTGCCGTTGTAGACCGCTGCATTTGCCGTCAATGGCCCCGTGGTATACTGCCCCTCGATGCCCAGTGAGGCATCCGGGTAATTGGCAATCGCGAAGTTGCATGCCACGGCAGGAACGAGACCGCAGCTGCTGTTCGTGAAGAAAGAAGTGACAGGTGTCACAAAAAACGCATCGTTGATGTTGCCGACCCCGGCGAAAATCTCCCAGTTCCGAAGAGAATACCTGATTCCCGCACGGCTCAAGGCAAGAGTGATGTTCTCTCCGTCGATATTTGAATATGTCAGCAGATCATTGATAATAGGCTTTTCATCCGTTGAGCATAAACTGACGGTGCCCGCTAAGACATGCCAATTGTCGTTGAGCCTGACCGTAAGGTCTGTCTGGAGCAGATTCACCCATCTTGCCCTGTCGGACAGTCCGGCCTGCAGTTCGGAGGTGTAGGTCAGGCCGAAATCGTGGGCCCCGGCGGCTTGCCCGCAGCATAAAGCTGCGAGCGCCGATATGAGCCTCATGCGCATGCCGGGGGCAGATGCGCGGTTGATCATCATTACATCCATTTTCCGAATTTTTTGATATACCATACTTTGACAAGCTGTGTCAGTCCGCAATAGCACAGCAGAATGCCGATAAGCCACAGGAAATAGGAAGCCGGCAGGGAGACGAATCCGAGATATTCGCCGAATTTCGTGAACGGGACAATCATGCCAAGCACCATTATGACGGCCGTCGCCAGAAGCACAGGCCATGTCGCCCGGCTCTGTATGAACGGTATCTTACGGGTGCGGATCATATGCACGATCAGTGTCTGCGTGAGCAGGCCGACTATAAACCATCCTGACTGGAACATGGCCTGATGGTCGGGCGATACACAACCGAACACGAACCACATGACGGCAAAGCATATTATGTCGAATATCGAACTGATAGGTCCGATGTAGACCATAAACCGCTTCAGATCGGAGGCGTCCCATCTGCGGGGCTTGCTCAGGTATTCCCTGTCCATCGAGTCGAACGGAATCGTGGTCTGCGATACGTCATACATCAGGTTCTGGACCAGCAGGTGGATCGGCAGCATCGGAAGGAACGGAAGGAACGCACTGGCTGCAAGGACGCTGAACATGTTCCCGAAATTCGAGCTCGCCGTCATCTTGGTGTATTTGATTATGTTTCCGAAGGTCTTTCGGCCTTCGATCACTCCGTCTTCAAGAACCATAAGATCCTTTTCGAGCAGGATGATGTCTGCGCTTTCCTTGGCGATATCCACTCCGGTGTCGACCGAGATGCCGATATCCGACTGACGCAATGCGGATGCGTCGTTTATGCCGTCGCCTAAAAAGCCGACTGTGTGTCCCTGTTTCTGGAGGGCGGTTATGATCCGAGATTTCTGGAGGGGTGTCAGACGGGAGAAAACTGAGGTTTTCGCTGCGGCTGCCTCAAGGAAACTGTCGTTCATCTCCTCGATTTCCGGTCCAGACAGAGCATTCCCTGCGTCGAGTCCGACCTGACGGGCTATTGTCTGCACCACCGCGTCATTGTCGCCGGAGAGTATCTTGACGTCTACGCCGTTCTCATGCAGCTTTCTGATGGCGCTGGCCGCAGATTCCTTCGGGGGATCGAGAAACGCAAGATAGCCTATCAGTACCATTTCGTTCTCGTCGTCAACGCAGAAGTCTCTTTCTTTGTCGACGAAGCTTTTCTGGGCTACCGCAAGAACACGCATCCCTTGCCGGTTCATATCGGTGGTCATTTTCAGAGCCTGCTCTCTGACGCTGCCGGTAAGTTCGACAACCTTGCCTCCGGATTCGGCATGCGAGCATATCTGAAGCATTTCCTCCACCGCTCCTTTGGTTATGATCTGGCGTTTGCCCGACTTGTCCTCCACGACTACCGACATGCGGCGGCGAGAGAAGTCAAACGGTATTTCGTCGACCTTCCTGTAATTGTCTTTGAGATGTTCGAGCGAGATCTCGCGGACATGGGCGAGGACAGCCTTGTCCATCAGGTTTTTCATGCCGGTCTGGAAGAAACTGTTGAAATAGGCGTGGCGGAGGATCCGCTTTTCGTTGTCCGTGCTCCCGTCGGCGTTGATGTATTTCTCAAGAACGATTTTGTCGCAGGTAAGCGTTCCGGTCTTGTCGGTGCACAGTATGTCCATCGCTCCGAAATTCTGAATGGCGTTGAGATCCTTGACGATGGTCTTCTTTTTTGACATGGCCACAGCTCCTTTCGACAGGTTGGCGGTCACGATCATGGGGAGCATCTCTGGAGTCAGGCCGACAGCAACCGATACAGAGAAAAGGAAGGCCTCAAGCCAGTCGCCTTTCATGATTCCGTTGATCACGAACACAAATGGTATCATCACAAGCATGAAGCGTATGAGAAGGAATGACACCTTGCTGATGCCCTTGTCGAAGGCGGTGGCGGCACGATGCCCCGAAATGCTTCGGGCTATCGTCCCGAAATATGTGTCGTTGCCCGTGCTGTGGCATATTCCCACGGCACTTCCGCTTACGACTGTCGATCCCATGAAGCAGAAGTTGTCGAGTTCGACCACGCTGCCTCGCCCTTTGCTGTCGGCTTTTGACACAGGATGCTTTTCGATCGGATCCGATTCTCCTGTAAGAGAAGACTGGCTCACAAAGAAATCTTTAGTTTCGATGATTCTCATGTCGGCCGGAATCATGTCGCCCGCAGAGAGTGAGATGATGTCTCCCGGCACGACTTGAGAGAACGGCAGCTCAGTCTCGCCTGTATCCTCTCTGCGCACCTGGCATGTGTTTGTGACCATCTTCTGAAGGGCGTCGCTCGATCTGGCGGCTTTCCATTCCTGATGGAATCTGAGCAGAGCGCTTGTCACCACCATTGTGGAGATTATAATGATGGTCGTCCAGTCTTTCTCTCCCGGAGAGGCAAGTGCGACGTCGAGAACAAACGAGATGATCACGAGCATTGTCAGAACACCTATAAACGGATTTATAAATGCCTTGACAAACATTGTCAGCGCGTTCCGCTTTTTCTCTTTCTGAACTTCATTGGGGCCGCAGACATTGAGTCTTCTCTCGGCTTCGGCAGTGCTCAGACCCTTGTGCGAGGTCTGGAAGAAGCTGTAGACAGCGGCGAGCGGCTGTGATGACGCCAGAAACACCCTCTCGGTGTTGAATCCATAACGGCTTGTCTGTTTTCTTTTTTTCATACAGCTGGAATTTTAAGGAATAAATACTCGTGTTGATTATCACGATGCAAAATTACTCCTCTAATTCCGGACTGTCGGTTAGAGAACCATTAGAATGAAATTAGAAAATCATTAGAGATGCGGTATGCTGACCATGAATGTAGTCCCTTCGCCGGGGTGCGACAGGACCTCGATCGTGCCGTGGTGCAGCTTTATTATTCTGAGAGCGAGCGTCATGCCGATGCCGTAGCCTTTCACGTCGCGGCTGTTGTCTCCACGATGGAACAGTCTGAAGATCTCGGCACGTTCGCGCTCGTCCATGCCGCGGCCGGTGTCGGAAAACCGGATGACGGCGTTTTTACTGTCGCCCGAGATCAGGATCACCGACGTGTGGTTGTCTGAATACTTGCAGTTGTTGTCTATCAGGTTCGACAGGGCGACTGAAAGCAGATAGCGGTTGCCGACAACGGTTATCATCCTGTCGTCATCTTCGTTGTCGAGTGCGAACACTATGTCGGCGTGATAGTCAGGATGTGCCCGGCCGGTCGTGTCGGTTATGTCGAGCAGAAGTTCGTCGAGCCTTATCTCCTCTTGTTTGATCTTGTCGGGCCGGTAATCGGCTCTCGCGAGATTCAGCAGCCCTTCTGTAAGACGGGTCATTCCGCGTGCATCGTTGAGCGCGTTGCGTAAGGCCGCCTGATATTGGGCCGGATCGCGCTCTTTCTGAAGTGCGAGATCAAGCTCGGCGATTATGGCGGCCAGCGGAGTCTTGATTTCATGCGACACGTTGCTGACGAAGCTTTTTTGAGAATTAAACGATTTTTCAAGACGCTCCAGAAGTGAATTGAAAACCGCGCTCAGTTCGTCGAGTTCATCTTTTTCTTTCCTTATGGGAAGCCGGCGGTCGAGGTTTGTCTCGTTGATGCGGGCGGCGGTCGCGGCGATCGCTTTCACAGGCCGAAGCGCTGACCTTGCCAGTATGTAGCCGACAAGTACAAGCAGTGTCAGTCCGACCGCGAACAGGATGACAAGCGTCACAAGAAGTCCGTGCATGTTCTTGTGGCCGTATCCGTCGTAGGCGGCCGCCGTCACTATATAGTCCTTGCCGCCGTGATTGTATATTAGGCCTATGCCCTGATAGCGCCCTTCGTTGATGTCGATTTCCCGCTCTTTGAGGATTCTGTCGATCATCGAACGGTCCTCTTTTATTATGTCGTTGTCAATGGCGTCATGATAGAGCATTTCGAAATCCGTGGTGTAGACGGCTACCTCGACTTCATTGATAAATGCCTTGTTGTTGAGGTAGATCGACTGCATTGTCTCCGCGTCGACCTGCCCGTTGAGAAAAAGGTGGGCTTTCGTTATGGCCTCACCCTTGAGATCGTGCGCGAATGTCTGGGCGCGGTTATGCAGACTTATCAGATAGATGAGCGTTAGGCAGAAAAGAAAGACCGTGGCGGTGGCGACGGCGTTTCTCAGGGTGAGGGAGGCCTTTATCTTCATGGATTGGAGGAGAATATGAATCCGATGCCCGGACGCGTGTGGATTAGTCTTGTGTCGAAGTCTCTGTCGATTTTCTTTCTCAGATAGTTTATGTAGACATCGATGAAGTTGGTGCCCGTGTCGAAATGGGTGTTCCATACTTTCTCGGCGATGTCGATGCGGCTTATGACTTTCTCGGCATTCTCGACCATATACACCAGAAGATTGAATTCTTTGGGAGTCAGTCTGATGTCGGTTCCACGGCGGCTAACGTGGTGTCTGTCAAGATCGATCACGATATCGGCGTATTCCAGCCGGTCGCGTTTCTCCTCTTTTCTGACGACGCGTTTCATAAGGACTTTTATTCGGGCCTTCAGTTCCCTGAAGTCAAAGGGCTTGACCATATAGTCGTCTGCTCCCGAATCGAATCCGTCGAGTTTGTCGTCGGTTGTGCCGAGTGCGGTCAGCATGAGTATAGGCACGCTGCTTCCGCTCTTTCTGATTTCACGGCAAAGCTCGAAACCGTCAAGTTTCGGAAGCACTATGTCTGAAATCACAAGGTCGGCCTTGTCCGACTGGAAAAGGCGGAGCCCCATGGCTCCGTCATATGCGACAAGCGTACGGTAGCCGGCCTCCTCAAGCCCGGCTCTGAGAAGGTCTGCCACACGCTTTTCATCTTCTACGATCAGAATTGTCTCCACTTGGTCATGCAGTTAGGTGATGCAAAATTAGCATAAAAATCTGATAATTCAAGTGGATTCTATGTGGACTCCCGCTTTGTCAGGCTCCCGTTGGCGAGAAATTACTGAGAGGATTGCCCGGACGAGCCGAATCCATCAGCTTCTCCGAGAATCCGAATGAAGCGGCGTCGCGGTCTGTGACCACCGACAGAAGTGCCGGTCCGTCGGCATCAAGCCAGCTTCTCATGGCCGCTTCAAGAAGGTCCGGATCATCGACTGTCTCGGCATGAAGTCCCATGGCCGAGGCCATCTTTCCGAAGTCGGGATTTGTCAGGTCTGTCTCTTCCGGCGGAAGTCCCGCCATCTCCATTTCCCATTTCACGAATGCGAGGCTGCGGTTGTCGGCCACAAGTATCTTTACGGGCAGACGGTATTGGATTATCGTCAGCAGCTCACCCATAAGCATGGAGAATCCTCCGTCTCCGCAAATGGCGATGACCTGACGGTCGGGGCATGCGGTCTTGGCTCCGATCGCCATGGGCATGGCGTTGGCCATAGAACCGTGGGTGAACGATCCTATCATGCTGCGTCCGTTGCCGGCTGTGAGGTAATGCGATGTCCAGAGGTTGTTCATTCCGGTATCGACCGTGAACACTGCATTGTCATCGGCCATGCGGTCAAGAAGGCTTATCATGAATTCGGGCCGCACTGCGCCCTTGGTGCCGCGCTCTTTAAGCGGAATTTCAAATTTTGCCTTGATAGCGGAGTAATCGGCGAGTGCTTTGTCGAGAAACGCCGAGTCTCTTTTTTCATCGACTTTTGGCAGAAGGGCCGACAGAAACAGTCCTGCATCGGCACGGCAGGCCACATCGACCTTCGCCTTTCTTCCCAGCCTCTCGGCGCGGATATCGGTCTGTATGATCTTTTTGTCGGTGGGGAAGAAGCCGGGGTAGGGGAAGTTCATGCCGATCAGCACAATCACATCTGCCGAGGCTATGGCCTTCTCGGCCGACCACATGCCGAGATAAGCCATGTGCCCCACATAGTTGCGGCACTTGCCGTCAAGCTCAAGCTGGCTTTTGTATGTGGTAGCCACGGGAGCCTTTATCTTGTCGGAAAGACGGTCAAGCAGTTCCGCGGCATCTTTCGCTCCGTGTCCGGCAAAGATGGCGACGCTTTCTGCTTCATTGATTAGCCGTGCCGCCTCCTCGATATCCGCTTCCGACGGTTCTGGCAGACGGTCGGTATAGAGCGGCTCTGTCGATGCATACGATTCAGAGGCGGGTTGTCCGGTGACATCGGCGGGAAGCCCGATCACTCCCACTCCTCCTCGGCCTACGGCCTCCTGCATGGCTGCCTGAAGCATGTGTGGCACCTGCCCGGGAGTGGTGGCAGTCTTGACATACATGCTGCAGTCGGAGAAGAGCGATCCGGGATCTGTTTCCTGGAAATACTCTGTTCCGAACATGGCGGAAGCGCAGGTGGAGGCTATGGCCAGTACGGGCGCATTGCTCCGCTGGGCGTCATACAGTCCGTTTATAAGGTGCACGTGTCCCGGCCCGCTGCTTCCGGCACAGGCTGCCAGTCTGCCGGTGAGCTGCGCTTCCGCACTGGCGGCGAACGCGCCCGATTCCTCATGACGCATATGTATGAATTTCACTCGTCCCTCTTTGGCAAAGGCGTCGGTAAGATTGTTTAGGCTGTCGCCTGTTATCGCATAAATGTGTCTCACTCCCGCATCGGCTATCATCTCGGCTATCTGGGAGGCCACTGTTTTCTGGTCGTGATCCATTTCCTATATACTGTGGTTTGTTATAAGACTGTGGTTTGTTATAAGTAAGTGTTCAAATTTGAACATTTACTTACTTATAACAATCAATACGGCCCTAAGTCCTCATTGTGTCTGTGCGGTCAGTAACGCTATGCAACGTTGCAGCGGCGGTAGGATCCGGATTGCCGCTTAGGGCTGAAATGTTTCGTTTGTGACGGTTTTGTCGTTCGAAATCATTATATTTGCAGTGTGAATCAGTGTCTATCTGATGGTCATCTCAATAAGTACGTGCTCATACTTTAATTTATACAAAATGACAGCTTGTTTTTGCCGCAGATTGTATAAAAGATTTTTCAGCACTTACAATCGTTTAAATATGAATACTTATTTAACCCATAAATTATATAGATATGAACAACCATTACACAGGACTGACTGACGCCCAGGTGTCGGAAAGCCGCTTGAAAAACGGTGCCAATATCCTGACTCCTGCCGACAAGGATCCGTTGTGGAAACGGTTTCTTGAGAAGTTCGGCGACCCGCTGATCATAATCCTTATGATCGCAGGTGTGCTCTCTGTAGGCATCTCGTGTTACGAATACTGGGGGCTCGGCGAAGGCGCCGGCGTCTTCTTCGAGCCTGTCGGCATCTTCATCGCCATTCTGCTCGCCACCGGACTTGCCTTTGTCTTTGAGCTCAAGGCCGACAAGGAATTCGCACTGCTCAATCAGGTCAATGATGACGAGCCTGTGCAGGTGATCCGAAACGGCAATGCCATGCAGGTGGCGAAAAAAGATGTGGTTGTCGGCGACATCGTGATACTCAATACCGGATCGGAGGTGCCCGCTGACGGCGAACTGCTTGAGGCTGTGATGCTCAATATCGACGAGTCCACGCTGACCGGCGAGCCGATATGCCACAAGACTACCGATCCGGCGCGGTTCGACAAGGAGGCCACATTCCCCAGCAATCATGCCATGCGCGGCACGAAAATCATGGAGGGACATGGAGTCATGCGCGTCTTCGCCGTCGGCGACCACACCGAGAACGGCAAGGTCTTTGAGGCCGCCCAGATCGACGACAGCGTGAAGACTCCGCTCAACGAGCAGCTTGACGGACTCGGCGATCTGATCACGAAGATATCCTACGGCTTCGCCGCCGCCATTGTCGTCGGCCGGATCATAATGTATTTCATCGGAATGCCCGCGTTCGACTGGATATCGTTCCTCGCATATTTCCTCCAGACCCTTATGGTGGCCGTCACTCTCGTTGTAGTGGCTGTGCCTGAAGGTCTGCCTATGGCTGTCACGCTTTCACTGGCATACTCCATGCGTCGCATGCTCAAGACCAACAACCTTGTCCGAAAGATGCACGCCTGCGAGACCATGGGTGCCACAACCGTGATATGCACCGACAAGACTGGCACGCTGACCGAGAACCAGATGCAGGTCTACAAGGCCGACTTCTTCGGCAATCCTTCTGACGAGATCCTCTGCGAGGGAATAGCGGTCAACTCCACCGCGCAACTCGACCTGTCCGGCGAGAAACCCCAGGTGCTCGGCAACCCGACCGAGGGTGCGCTCCTTCTCTGGTTGCGTCAGAGAGGAGCCGACTATATGTCTCTGCGGGATAACACGGTCCGTGTCGGTGAACTTCCGTTCACGACCGAGCGCAAGTATATGGCCACGGTCGTGAAGTCCGCAAGCGGAAAGACGATTCTCTATGGCAAGGGTGCTCCCGAGATTGTCTTCGGCATGTGTCGTGACACGGCCGGAGTGACCAAAAAGGAGATTGACGCGCAGCTGCTCGAATATCAGAACCAGGCGATGCGCACACTCGGGTTCGCATATCAGGAAGTGAAAGAGGGTGACCGCACGATAGAAGAGGGCAGGGTAGTGGCCGAAAACCTCACTTTCCTCGGCATTGTGGCTATTTCCGATCCAGTCCGCTCCGACGTGCCTGTAGCCGTCAGAGAGGTTATCGACGCAGGCATAAAGGTCAAGATTGTCACTGGCGACACCCCCGGAACTGCCAAGGAGATCGGGCGTCAGATCGGTCTCTGGAATGATTCTGTCGATGGTGAACGCAATATAATCACAGGTCCTGAATTCGCCGAGATCCCCGACTCTCTGCTTAAGGATCGCGTCGGCGACCTGAAGATCATCGCCCGAGCCCGACCCATGGACAAGAAACGCCTTGTCGAGGCTCTGCAGGCCAACAATGAGGTGGTGGCAGTGACAGGCGACGGCACAAACGACGCGCCCGCGCTCAAGAGCGCACATGTCGGCCTGTCGATGGGCGACGGAACATCGGTCGCCAAGGAGGCATCCGACATCACTATAATCGACAATTCTTTCTCTTCGATAGGACGTGCCGTGATGTGGGGGCGCTCGCTCTACCAGAACATACAGCGCTTCATCCTTTTCCAGATGACAGTCAATGTGGCCGCCTGTCTCATCGTGCTCTTCGGCGCGTTCATGGGCATGCAGTCTCCTCTGACAGTGACACAGATGCTCTGGGTCAATCTGATCATGGACACATTCGCTGCAATGGCTCTTGCCTCTCTGCCGCCATCGCACTCTGTCATGAAGGAGAAACCGCGTTCGCGCACTGCTTTCATCATAAACCGCAACATGTGGAAGTCGATAGCCGGTGTCGGAGGTGTGTTCTTCCTGCTGCTGCTCGGTCTGCTCTACTATTTCGAGCATACCGACATAACCTCTCTGACTCAGATCGGCAATGTGGAGTTCGGCGCGAACACCGGTCTCAGCGCGTATGAACTTTCACTTTTCTTCACGATCTTTGTCTTCCTGCAGTTCTGGAACATGTTCAACGCCCGTGCGTTTGCAACCGGTCGCTCGGCATTCCATTTCAAGGGATGCGGCGGGTTCGGCCTTATCGCCCTCGCTATCCTTGCCGGACAGATCCTCATCGTCAGCGTCGGCGGAGAATTCTTCAACGTCGTTCCTCTGCGCTTCTCTGACTGGGTGATAATCATAGCCTCGACGTCGCTCGTTCTCTGGATCGGCGAGGTCGTCAGACTTTTCAGAAAGTGACGGCGATCTCCATCTGAAATAGGTCGAAGACCGGAATGCCACAGAAGAAGGCGGATACCGCAGAGGTATCCGCCTTCTTTTATGGCATCAGTGGGAGTGGATTGTCAGAGGATGTGGCATGGGGTATTTATTCAATCAGGCCGCGGTTGCGGCGTATGATGCGAGCGAAAGATTCCGGTAACCGCACGTTGTAGAGATCATACGCCTCGTCAAACAGCGGGGCGATCTCCTCGTCGGTAAATCCGGCTATCCCGCAGCCGATGCGGGTGACATAAAAAGTATTCTGGTCCCATTCGCGCGCAAGTCTTACAAATTCGTCGACATAGGGCTTTATGGTCTCGACTCCGCCCTGCATGGTGGGTATTGCATACGATTGTCCCTGAGGACCGACGCCTTGCCCCATTACTGCGCCGAAGCGCTCATATGCCACACGCGCGGCACCGCCGGCGTGGATGCCCTCAAGATTGCTGCCGAACACGAAGATCTCGTCCTCTCCGAGCGTCGTGATGTTTTCAGGTGTATATTCCATAATTCAATTTTTTGATAATCTTATAAATCTTACTAATAGCCGCGATTGCCTCGTCGTGCTTTAGACATGGCCTCCTTGATGCCTCCTTCGGCAATAAAATCAGCCTCGATCTTACGAAGTAGTTTTGCAAGCATTGAGTCCATTTGCCGTATTTGTGTCAGCATGATATTGGCTACAGTCTCGTCGCTGCGCTCGCGGCATTTGTCCACAAACTCACCGGGATCATCGTTTTTTATACAGTATGCCCGGGTTTGAAGGGTGCGCTCGTCGTTTGCTGTCCAGGTGTTAAGGCCGTGTTGCCGAAGGTAATCGCCATAATCTTCAAGCAACTCCCGAACCGACCCGCGTGCCACTCCGATCAGCTTTATGCACATTTCTGCCGAAATTGTTGAGTCGCTGACGCCCTCTACGATGTTTTGCTTGCATGAGCGGGCCGCTTGTCGCATTTGGTCGATAGTGCGTGATCCGCGAGGAAGCGCACGATTGATGAACATTTCCGTAACATCGCAGATGATCACTGATTTGCGATAAATATTCCAACTGGTGTAATCACCGCTTATTTTCAAAAAACGGGTTGTTGTCATTTATTCGTGGTTTTGGAGCTTATGACAAGCCTGATGTGGCGTTCTTCGCGCGAGTCGAAGAATCCCGCGCCGAAGATGTGCCGCAGGTAAAATTACAAATAAAATCCCGTTTATACCTGAAATCCGATATTAAAATTCAATCGTTTATTCGATTTCTACCCCCATCCCACAAAAAAATGAATGGAGACATCACGCCCCCATTCACAAAACAACCTATTTACCTTATGATGAAACTAACTGTTACTGATTTGCCTGACTTCCGGATGATGACTGCTTGAACAGCCATTCGCGGACAGGGGTGAGCCTGTAGGCATAGTCGAACGAGTACATGTGCTCGCTTCCCTTGCCGTCGTCAGGGAGTACTGTTTTAGATGCGAAGTTTATTATGTTGATCGGAGCGCCTTTGGCAAGAAGCTCGGAAGCGAGCTTGTCCTGTTCGCTCTGCGGCAGTTTTGCGCTCCATTCAGCATATTCATATTTTACACCGGCTTTGTCGGCGGCGTCTTCAAGCGATCCGAACGTTCCGGCTTTTCCTGCGGTGATAAATGTGAATTTGTGTTTCACAAGTTCGCCGAATGTCGCGCTGTCCCAATGGCAGTCGACAAAAATCGAGGCGGCGAAGAGATCAGGATAGGTGACATTGTAATACATCGAGATCATGCCGCCCATCGACTGGCCGGTTGTGTAGAGACGGCTGGTGTCGATGTTCTTCTCAGCAGAGAGGCTCTTGACAAGGCGGGCCACCATATCGACTTCGTCGGTGTGCTCATAAGCGTCGTTGACGGCCACACCGGTGTATTGCGGCACAAGCACGTAGCAGGGATGATCCTTCTGCCAGTCATCTGTAGCCCAGATAAGGCCGCCGTAGCCTTGTGTCAGCGGTCGGGTCACATCTGTGCCGGGGGTGCTCGCATCTGCCATGAACAGCACCAACGGATATTTTTTGCCGGACTCCATGTCGGCAGGAGTATAGAGATTATAGGCCAGGGTCTTGCCTGTCTCCGCATCTTTATATTCGGCCTGCGCGAACTTCGGCAGCACGTTTTTTATCATTTCCTGAAGAGTGGCGTCTCCCGACTTGTCGATCACAGGTCCGCCTCCGGGGGTGCCGAGTTGAGGACCTCCCGGTTTCCCTTTGCGTTCGGAACTTTCGTTCTTTTCTGACGATGCGCCGGTGTTGCCTCCGCACGATGCGGCTGTCGACAGCGACCCGAGCGCGAGCAGTGTGAGCATTGATCCGATTGCGAGTTTTCTGAGAATCATATGATGAGTCTTGTTTTAACGATACCTTATGCACTTATAAGACAGTGGTGTCGCCAAAGGTTTATGCCGACAGGCAGAAACCATCTTTCAGATGGCGAACATGCATTTTCATGCTCTTGCGTGGCCTCTTTTCCGGGGCATTATCTTTTCATGCAGGTACTGGAACACCACAAAAAGCACCGGCACGACGAACAGCAGTGCCAGAGTGCCGAAAAGCAGACCTCCTACGGTTCCCACGCCGACCGATATGTTGCCGTTGGCGCCGACACCTGTGGCGAACATCAGAGGCAGCATGCCGAACACCATTGTGGCCGAAGTCATGATGATGGGCCGGAAACGCGCTTTGGCCGCCGATACGGCCGAGGCCACGAGTCCGAGTCCCTCCTTGCGTCTTGCGGCCGCATACTCGGTCAGAAGAATGGCGGTCTTGGCCAGCAGTCCGATCAGCATTATGAGCCCGATCTGCATGTAAATGTTGTTCTCCAGTCCCCACCACCGTGCGAACAGGAAGCTTCCGGCAAGACCGAATGGCACCGCGGCGATGACGGCGAACGGTATCGTGAGGCTTTCGTAAAGCGCGCATAGGATCAGATAGATGAATGCCAGACAGATGCTGAACACGATGACCGTAGTGTTGCCCGACGATGACTCTTCGCGCGACATTCCGCCGAATTCATAGCCGAATCCCGAAGGTAGCGCGCGGGCTGCTGTCTCCTTTATCGCCGCTATCGCTTCTCCGGAACTGTAGCCTTCTCCCTGTTCGCCATAGACAGAGATGGCTGGGAACAGATTGAAGCGCGACAGACTCTCCGAGCCGTATACGCGTGTCAGTGTGATGAAGTTGTCGATAGAGGCCATTTCTCCGGTAGATGTCCTGACGTACATGCGTTTCAGGGCTTCCGTGTCAAGTCTCGTCTCGGGCGATGCCTGGACCATGACGCGATATAGTTTCGTGAACAGATTGAGGTTCGACGAATAGCTTCCTCCGACATAACCGGACAGTGCGGAGAGTACGTCGGCGGGCGACACATTGCGCTGCATGCATTTCACAGCATCGACCTCGACCATGTATTGCGGATACTTGGTGTCGAACGTTGTGTACGCTCTCGATATCTCCGGGCGGTTGTTGAGCGAGTCGATAAACGCGCGCGTCACCTGAAGCAGTCGGTCGGTTGTCGTGCCCGAGCGGTCCTGAACGTACAGTTCGAAGCCGCTGCCGGTGCCATAGCCGGAGATCATGGGTGACTGAGATGCCCTGATCTGTGCCGACGGTATGTCGGCCGTGCGCCGGTAGATCTCCTTTATGACCGAGTTGATGTCCTGCCCCTCTCCGGTCCGCTCTCCCCATTCCTTGAGCCTGATATTGAAAGATCCGGCTGAGGCTGACTGGTCATGGCGTGCGTTCTTGCCCGATACGCGCGAGTATATGCTTATCTCTGGAATGTCCCTGATCGCCTCCTCGATCTTGTCCATTATGGCGTCTGTCTCGGCCAGGTTTGATCCGGGCGCGACCTGCACGTTGAGACTTATGGCTCCCATGTCTTCCTGCGGCACAAGTCCGGTCTTCGCCGTCGACATGAGCCACCACAGCCCCCCTCCGGCCATCAGGAGCAGAAGCACGACTACCCAGCGGTTGCGGAACAGGAACATGATTCCCGTCCTGTATTGGCCGGTGACCGCATGCAGCGATGTGTCGAAAGCGTAGTGGAAGCGTCTGACGTATGACATTTTCTCTTCCGAATCCTTGGCCGGACGCATTATCAGTGCACTCAGTGCAGGGCAGAGGGTCATGGCGTTCAGCAAAGAAATGCCCACCGCAACGGCCATAGTCAGACCGAACTGTCTGTAGAATGTTCCCGACGTGCCCCCCATGAAGCATACGGGTATGAAGACGGCCATGAACACGACTGTGGTGGTGATCAGTGCAGCCGACAGTCCCCCCATCGCCTGGATTGTGGCGGCGTAGGGATCTTTCTGACCTTCCTCGAATTTTGCCTGAACGGCCTCCACCACGACCACAGAGTCATCGACGACCGTTCCGATCACCAGGACTATGGCGAACAGCGTAAGCATGTTGAGCGTGAACCCCACGGCATATATGAACGCGAATGTGCCGATGAGCGATACAATGATCGATATGGCGGGTATGAGAGTGGTTCGCAGATCGTGAAGAAAAAGCCACACCACAAGCACCACAAGAATCAGGGCTATGACCAGAGTCTCGATGACTTTGTGGATCGATGCGTCAAGAAAGTCCTTGGTGCTCGATATGTCGGTCAGAACCATTCCTTCAGGCAGGCTTTCGCGTATCTCGTCGAGAGTCTTGTCTATCTCGATGATCACCTCGTTGGCGTTGGAACCGGCTGTCTGGGCGATCATCGCGTTTGCGCCCGGATGCCCGCTTGTCTGGCTGATCATGGCGTAGTTCACGGCGCCGAGTTCGACATCGGCCACATCCTTGAGTCTGAGCACGCCTCCGTCGGGCAGAGCCTTGACGACAAGATTCTCATACTCCTCCTTGTTCTCGTATCGGCCGCGGTATTTGAGCACATACTGGAATGTAGTGGCCGATTCCGAACCGAGTGTGCCTGTCGGCGATTCGATATTCTGCTCCGACAGCACCTTGTCGATATCGGCCGGAACAAGTCCGTATTGCGACATGCGGGCCGGATCAAGCCATATCCGCATCGCATATTCGGCACTGAATATGTTGACCTCGCCGACGCCCGGTATTCGTGATATGCGCGGCTCGATATTGATCTTCATGTAGTTGGTCAGAAAGTTCGAATCGAACCTGTCGTCCGGACTGTAGAGCGTGATCGATTTCAGTGTGCTGTTCTGCCGCTTTCTTACAGTGACGCCGCTTTTGGTCACTTCTGCCGGAAGAAGTCCCTGGGCGGAGGCCACACGGTTCTGCACGTTGACCACGGCCATGTCGGCGTCGGTGCCCTGTTTGAAGTAGATGCTTATCGACGCAGTTCCGGTGTTGGTGGCAGTCGAGGTCATGTACATCATGTCCTCGACTCCGTTGAGCGATTCCTCAAGCGGCACAATGACGCTCTTGAGCACTGTCTCCGCGTTGGCTCCGGTATATGATGCCGATACGCGCACGGTGGGAGGGGCGATATTGGGAAATTGCTCGATAGGGAGCTGGGCAAGTCCGAGCACCCCGAGTATGACAATCAACACGGTGATCACGCCGGCGAGAATCGGCCGGTCTATAAAGGTTTTTACAGTCATCTGGTCATGTTTTGGCGCAAATTTAAGCCATTAAACCCAACGTCTCCGCATCTGTCACTTGTTTAAGTGACTAATGGTGCATCATTGATGGTCAATGCTCCGCGCTCGGTTGTATAAAATGTTTATCTTTGCAACGTCAATCACGTGATGAAGAATCTGACTCTATATATTGATCTTGCGTTCTGCCTGATAGTGCTTCCTGTCATGGTGGCACTCTGGCCTGTGGAAAGGTGGTTCCATCATTTCACGGTCTATATGGTGATGGCCGGAATATGGCTGTATGCAGCATATTTCATCAACCGGTTTATCACGATTCCGCTGCTCTTCGGCGGCAAGGGGCGTAAGACATGCGGCATTGCCGTGGTTCTGATTTCCGTCACGGTCACATTCCAGCTCGCGAGGGTGGAGCTTTACAATCCCAAACCGAGCATTCATGATGCCGGAATAGTTCGCCATCTTCCAAAGGTCGAACCTTACAAGCAGGCTTTGTGGACTCTTTTCACCATTGTCGAGATATTCAGCTTTGCAGTAGGTCTGCTCACGCAGGCCAACCGGCAGCGTGCCCGGCGACGTCAGGCCGAGTCTGACAGAGACAAGGCTGAGATCGCGCTCTACAAGGCTGAGATCGCGCTTTATAAGGCGCAGATCAAGCCTCACTTCATGTTCAATACGCTCAATTCGCTTTACGGGCTCTTTCTGACAGGAAATCCAAAGGCTCTCCCTTCGCTTGAGAAGTACATCTCGATGATGCGCTACATTCACATATCTTCGTCGCAGGATTTTGTGCCGGTCTCCGAAGAGGCCGCCTACATCAGGGAGTATGCGGAGCTTCAGTCGTTGCGGCTCAACGACATGACCGGGTTCGCTCTTGATATGGATATCCGTTCGGATGATTTCCATATTCCCCCGATGCTGCTTGTTACGTTTGTGGAAAACTGTTTCAAGCACGGCGTGTCTCCTGTGGAGAAAAGCCGTATCGACATAGCGCTAAGAGTCAATGACGGAATACTTGAGTTCACGACTTCCAACCATGTCTTCCATTCGCGGCCCGACGGTGCCGGAATGGGCATCGATAACTGCCGTAAGCGACTCGAACTTCTTTATCCCGATAAATATGAACTTTTAATTTCAAACGACGGCGTTACCCACCGGGTGTCGCTGCGAATAGACCTGACATCATGATCAAATGCGTTGCAATCGATGACGAGCCAATAGCTCTCAGCATCATTCAGGAATATTGTAAGAAATATGGCGATGTGGAACTCCGTTGCTTTTCCTCGCCCGTAGCAGGTATGGAGTATATCCGCGAGACGCGTCCCGACATCGTGTTTCTTGACATCGAGATGAACTCTCACAACGGTCTGGCACTGGCAAAAGAACTCCCCGAAGGAACATGTCTGATATTCACGACAGCATATTCCCAGTATGCCGTCGACGGTTTCAATGTCGATGCCGTCGACTTCCTTCACAAGCCGATCTTCTATCCGCGTTTCGAACGGGCGCTTGAGAAGGCTCGCCTCTGGCTCGGAAGGGTCGATTCCCGTCCCGTGCGGCAGACTATCACACTCAAGGTCGAACACAAGAATGTGGTGGTCGATCTTGACGATGTGACCCACATCGAGGCAATGGACAATTATGTCAAGGTCTTCAGGCGCGGCCTTCCGATGGTGCTCTCGCAGATCACCATGAAGGAGATGGAGGTGATGCTTCCGGCCAGCAGGTTCATACGGGTTCACAGGTCGTATATCGTCTCTCTCAATGCCATCGACAAGTTCTCCAACAGGAAAATTTTTCTTTACAACATCGACCGTGTCATCCCTGTCGGAAGGAAATACATAGACTCGTTCAACAGCCTTTACTCAATCTTCCGGGGTGAGGAGAAGTAATGCAGAGCCGGCCGACGGTGTTTACTGTTGTTTCGCCGATACGCCGCCGGGAGAAGTACTTGTGGCTTCTTCCGCTAACGGTGTATGTGCCCTTGAATTCGTATGCTCCGGTCGGTCGGATTCTCTCGCGTCCGTAAGGCGACGTTTCCCTGATGCATGTGTGACCACGAGATTATCAGGGTTTAATGCTTTGGCTATAAGGTATATATCTGCTGGAACCGGTTTGTATGAAGGAAATGAAGGAATGGCAGGGGAGTGTCCGCCCCTCGATCTGAGGGGCACATCATTTCAATTGGAGGTTTGGCGTCGGTTGCTTGAGATACCTCGCGGAGAAACGCGCACATACGCGCAAATTGCACGCCTGATGGGTAATCCGACGGCGGTCAGGGCTGTCGCCAACGCGATAGCCGCCAATCCTGTTGCGGTTATAGTCCCTTGCCACAGAGTGGTGCGTTCGGACGGCACTGCGGGAGGCTACAGGTGGGGGAGCCGGTTGAAGACGCGGCTGCTGGATCTTGAAAAGGAGGTCAGCCTTTCCACCTATGTCATTCCGAGCAATTAGGAAGTAATCATTATCTGTTGTCAATCTGTGAAAGAGCCCGCGCAAGCTGGTCGGGACATGAGGTCGGCTTGGCCTTGCAGCGTATTCCCGACAGGCGGCTGATCACATCCTCGCATTTCATGCCCTTGACAAGGGCTCCGATACCCTGTGTGTTTCCGTGGCATCCACCCGTAAACACTACATCTTTTACAACCCCTTCCTCGACCTCGATGTCGATCTGTCGAGAGCATGTGCCCTTGGTCTGGTATGTGATTCTCATTTCAATTTTCCTGTTAGTTGATATTGAGGTGCAAATTTACAAAGTTTTCCGGATAATTTCGCTCTGTTTCGTTGTTAATAAATCTGGAAAGGTATCCGGTTCGTGATATCGTTCCGGTCAAGGTTTCATTATCGTCAAGGTTACATTATCAAGGAAACATTCTTATGGCATGTGATTGCGAAAAGCCGGTCACTGATCAGAACAATACGCCGGCGTCAGTGAGTCGGGAACCTGATGTCAGGGAGACTTCTCTTTTTCTATCGGAATATGCCGTGCAGTTGTTCGGAAGCGGATGTACATGCGTGCGTCTTGAGAAAAACATGAAGCGCATCGCGGCTTCGGTCGGCATGAACGTCGAGTTCAGCATTCTGCCTCGGCATATCCACATCACCGTCACCAAGGGGGCAGAAGACTGCACTTCGGTCGTGGCCATACGCGAAATGCCGATCAGTTTCGCGCGTATCACAGATCTCAGCCGCCTGTCATGGCAGATGGCCGACGGAAAGATGGATTTCTACGAAGCGAGGGCAGTCTTGCCCCGTGTATGCAATTGCTCGTGTGTCAGCCCATGGACTCTGACATTTCTTGTCTCTCTCGCCAATGCCTCTTTCTGCCGCCTTTTCAGCGGCGACGTGTGGGCAATGGCTGTCGTGTTTGTCGCCACCTTTATCGGATACATGCTCAAACGTGCACTCCTTTCGCGACATATTGACATGAGGCTTACAGTGCTTGCATGCTCGTTTGTCTCTTCGGTGACGGCATGTGCGGGCGGAATAACCGGTCTGGGACTTACTCCCGAGATTGCGGTGGCTACAAGTGTGCTTTATCTTGTGCCGGGCATCCCGTTCATCAACTCGTTCTGCGATCTTATAGACCGTCATTATATCTGTGCCTACGGAAGGGCGATGCATGCCATTGTGCTCGTATGCTGCCTCTCGTTCGGACTGTGCGCCGGTATGGCGCTGATGCATGTGCCCATGTTCTGATCATATTAATTTTCATAAAAATGGTTGTCGAATTATTCCAGGATGCATTGTTTGCCGCTGTGGCGGCAATAGGATTCTCGGCCATCAGCAATCCGCCGAGGCGGGCTTACCTCTACTGTGCACTGATTGCCGCCGCCGGGCACTCGCTGCGGTTCTGCCTGATGCACTCAGCCGGATGGCATATTGTGCTGTCGAGCCTGTGCGCCGCCGCTCTTATCGGACTTCTTGCCGTGCTCTTCTCTCCTCATGCTCGGATTCCGGCAGAATCTGCCCTTTATCCGGCGTTGCTTCCGATGATACCGGGCATATACGCCTATAAGACATTCGGAGCTCTCGTCATGTGCATGTATTATGGCGGCGAGAAGGAGTTTCTCCACTATTTCTATCTGTTCGCCAACAACGGACTGACCACATTCTTTATTCTGCTTGCCATGGTGGTGGGGGCGACCATTCCGATGTTTCTGCTGCCAAAAATATCTTTTCAGGCCACGAGGCAGTTGTGATTGCAATAAGGCGGTTGTGATTACAATAAAAATGACTATTTTTGCGTATTGCTTGTTACGTAAATTTGGACACTTACTTATGGATACAATATTGACTATAGTCGGCTATCTGGCCGCGATATGCATGGTCTGCGGCTATCTGCCGCAGGCGGTCTACACCATACGCACACGCGATACCGACGGCATCGCGCTCCCCACTTTCCTGCTGATGGGATTCGGCGGTTTTTTCTTTATTCTGCAGGGAATACTGACCGGCAATGTGCCGCTTGTCATTACCAACGTCATCACGACTGTATGCTGTGTGGTGATCACGGTGATCAAGCTCCGTAACGACCGCCGCCGGAAAAACGGATGACCAAACTTTATCCTGACTTCGGTCGTTTTCTTGTAAGAAGCCGGCCGAGCGTGCCGGGTAAAACTTTATATTATGGAATTCAGAGATCTTGACGTGAAGGACTATCCTTCATTTCTTAAACTTTATAACGCGAGTTTTCCCGCTGACGAGCGGAGAATATACAAAAGTGCCGAACATGTGGCCTCTTTCGTAAAGGAAAAAGGTGGGAAATTCAAAGGTTTCGTCTATGATGACGGAGGTGATGATTTTCTTGGCTTTCTGACCTACTGGGTATTCAAAGGCTACGTTTATATCGAGCATTTCGCGGTAGATCCGGCGCACAGGTCGAAAAACATCGGTCGGAGCATGCTGTCTCATCTGTTTGACATCGCAGGGCAGGATGTGCTCATCGAAGTCGAGAAGCCTGAAACCGAGGAGGCGAGACGCAGAATCGCGTTCTATGAAAAAAACGGTTTCCGCATGCGTGAGGATATAAACTATGTCCAGCCTCCCTACAGTGCGGAGCAGTCGGGTGTGGAGATGATGCTTATGACTCATGGAAATGTGGATCTCAAAGACACGCGCGATCTCCGCGAGATGCTGACCGAGGTCTACAACGTCGACAAGGGAATCTGACAGTCGGTGTTGTCTTAAGCCTCTCGGCGTTCGTAGGAATCGGGGTGCCCCCCGGCACTCATCACTTGTCATTCATCACTTATCACTTATCACTATGAATTACACTGATCTTATAAACAGCAGCAAGGTTACAGTCGTCGAGTTTTTTGCCACATGGTGTCCTCATTGCCAGCGCATGATGCCGGTGGTCGCTCAGGTAAAGGAACTTGTCGGGCAGAAGGCCGAAATCGTCCAGCTTGACATAGATGCCAATCAGGAGGCTTCGCAGGAAGCCGATGTGCAGTCAGTTCCTACGTTCATCGTGTATCGCGACGGCCGTGAGGTGTGGCGTCAGAGCGGCGAGATGGAGGGTGATCTGCTTCTTTCTCAGATAGAGAAAGCCATGAAATGACATTGATGCTGATGGATGGGGAGTCAAATTTCATATTGTCGGATTTTCTCGGCGCACTGGGTGTGCCGCATACCCCCGACTATACGACAAGGCGCTTTGAGGCAATGCCGTTCAAATCTCTGTTCGGGCTGGGCAAGCTCCTCGACGAGTATGGTGTGTCGAGTCTGGGGCTCTTTCTGTCGGACCGTTCGGAGATAAAGGCGCTGACACCTCCGTTTCTTGCGCACACTCCGCAGGGTTTTCTGATCGTGACGTCGACTGACGGTGATAAGGTCAGTTATCTGACCCGTGGCGTGGCGGAGACGATGTCGCTGCGTGAATTCTGCGAGGTATGCGACGGCAATGTGTTTCTTGCTTTTCCTTCTCCTTCGGCAGCGGAACCCGATTATGCCTCGCATGCCCGGTTCCAGCTTTTCGGAAAGGTCAAGAGGATTCTGTTTGTCATCCTTGCTGCAGCTCTCTTTGTGTGGCTGTTTGTCACGCAGGGCATATGGCGCAGTGTTCCGGCCATATTCGCGGTGATTCTGAATTGCTGCGGGCTGGCGTTATCGTTTATGCTGGTGCGCAAATCGCTGCGGATCAAAAGCCGGTTTGCCGACAAAGTGTGCGGAGTGCTGCAGAAGGAGGGATGCGACACTGTGCTTGAGACCGGGGCGTCAAGTTTTTTCGGCATTTTCAGCTGGAGCGAGGTCGGACTTACGTATTTTTCGGTAAGCCTCCTCTCCATACTGATGTTTCCCGGTTCTATAATCTATGTGGCGGCATGCAATGTGTGCTGTCTTCCTTTTACGCTATGGAGCATCTGGTATCAGAAATTCAGGGCAAAAGCCTGGTGCACGCTCTGTGTGAGTGTGCAGTGCACGCTCTGGCTTCTGTTTTTCAGCTATCTCGCGGGGGGATGGCTGAAGGATGTCTTCCCTCTGAAACCGGGCTTTTTTGTACTCGTCGCCGTCTATGGATTTGTTCTGCTCGGACTGAACAGAATAATTCCGATGATGAATAAATTGAAAAGATAATGAAACCTTTGCAGATTCCCATGCCGGACCTTGGAAGCCCGGGACTGAAAGGCGCACGCAAGCTTGATCCGTCTGAACTTAATGCTCTTAAATTCAGTGATAAGCATACTGTTCTCACTCCCGGGAAACTGGCGGAGCAGAAGCGGTAGTGTCACATCTGCTCGTAGTCTTTGGCCAGACCGCCTGTACCTGTCTCCTTATAGAGAGAGGGCAGGTCGTGGCCGGTCTCTTTCATCACTTTGACCAGTTTGTCGAAGCTGACACGGTGCACGCCGTCGGTGAAACTGGCGTATATATTGGCGTCGAGAGCGCGGGCGGCCGCATATGCGTTGCGTTCTATACAGGGTATCTGAACCAGTCCGCACACCGGGTCGCATGTCATGCCCAAGTGGTGTTCGAGTCCCATCTCGGCGGCATATTCGATCTGTGCGGGGCTCCCTCCGAAGAGCTGGCTTGCGGCGGCCGCCGCCATGGCGCATGCCACTCCGACTTCTCCCTGACAGCCCACATCCGCTCCCGAGATGCTGGCGTTGTGCTTGACGATGTTTCCGAAGAGACCTGCGGTGGCGAGGGCGTGAAGCATCTGGTCTTCGGAGAAGTTGCGGCTTTTCCAGAGATGATAGAGCACTCCGGGTACAACGCCGCTTGAACCGCATGTCGGGGCGGTGACTATCACGCCGCCAGATGCATTTTCCTCGCTCACAGCGAGAGCATAAGCGAACACCAGACCGCGGCTCTTCAGATTGTCTCGGTAGCCTCCGGCCTTGACATAGTATGTCAGGGCTTTTCTTTTAAGATTCAGCGGGCCGGGAAGTCTCCCCTCTCTGTTGATGCCGCGTTCGACCGATGCTTTCATCGCTTCCCACACCTCGCGAAGGAAATCATAGATGCCGGTTCCCTCGCAGTGCTCCACATATTCCCAGTAGCAGTGTCCGGTGCGTTCGCAGTAGTTCTTGATCTCGGTCATGGAGTTCATTGTGTAGATCTCTCCGCTTCCCTCATGTGGCATTCCTTCATATTCAAGTGCGCCACCCCCGACCGAATAGACCGTCCATTCATCTTCGGGAAATCCTGCGGAATTGAGAGCGGCGAATTTCATGCCGTTGGGGTGGTAGGGGAGAAATACTTCCGGTTTCCACACGATGTTGACCGGTACGTTGGCGTGCGAAAGCACGTCAATTATGGCCTCGTCGGTCATATGACCCTTGCCTGTGGCGGCCAGACTCCCATAGAGAGTCACTTCAAAGCCCTTGGCGCCGGCGTGGCCGGCGAGAAACATCTCGGCCGCCTTGCGCGGACCCATGGTGTGTGATGACGACGGCCCGGTGCCGATCCTGTAGAGTTCCCTGATTGATTTCATTGCTTCTCGCTTATTTATATGAAAAAATAGTATGCCACGAGTGTGGCGGCGATCGCGCCGGTTATATCAGCCAGAAGGGCGTATCCTGCGGCATAGCGGGTTTTTGACACTCCGACCGATCCGAAGTACACGGCAAGAATATAGAATGTCGTGTCGGTCGATCCCCGCACTGCCGCCGCAAGTTTGCTGACGAATGCGTCGGGACCGTTGGCTTTCATGACATCGAGCATCATGGCGCAACTGCCGCTGCCGCTCAGCGGTTTCATAAGCATTGTGGGGAGTGCCCCGACCCATTGTGAGTCGAACCCCAGTCCGCTGACAAGGCGTTCCACCCATGTGGTGAATATGTCGAGTGCGCCCGAGGCGCGGAACATCCCGATTGCCACAAGTATCGCGACAAGATAGGGTATGATCATGACTGCAGTCCGGAATCCCTCTTTGGCTCCTTCTATAAAAACATCGTAGACGCGCAGATGTTTCCTGACTCCGGCAGCGATGAAGGCGATGATCACGCAGAAGAGTATGACGTTGGCGGCGAATGTGCTGTAGACCTGAACCTTCTCGGCGGGAAGACGTGAGAAAAACCATGTCACAGCCACCACAAACGCGGCTATGCCCGCAAGCCAGCTCCATATCACTCTGTCCATGCGTATGCGCTGCCTGAGGCAGAGAGCTCCGAGTCCGACAAGCGTGGCCACTGCTGTGGCTATCAGTATTGGTATGAATATGTCGGTCGGATTCGCGGCTCCCCCCTGCGCCCTGTACATCATTATACTGATCGGCACAAGGCAGAGCCCTGAACTGTTGAGCACAAGAAACATGATCATCGCGTCGGTCGCGGTGTCTTTCTTCGGATTGAGCTTCTGCATCTCCTGCATGGCGCGGAGTCCCATCGGGGTGGCGGCATTGTCAAGCCCGAGCATGTTGGCCGATATATTCATGAATATCGCCCCCATGGCGGGATGCCCTTTCGGTATGCCGGGAAACAGACGTGAGAAAAACGGGCTGATAAGGCGACCGAAAAACTCGATCACGCCTCCCTTTTCTCCGATTTTCATGATGCCGAGCCAGAGCGTCAGCACTCCGGTCAGTCCGATCGAGATCTCGAATGCGAAAGCCGCCTGATCGAACGATGCGTTCATGACATCGCTCCACACCTGAAAGTCACCGTCGATGATAGTGCGCCCGGCGGCCATCAGGAATGCGATGACAAGAAACGCTATCCAGATCCAGTTCAGAATCATCTCTTAGAACCTGCGGATACCCATGATGCGGCGCACGTCGGCGAGTGTGGCCGAGGCTGCCTCGCGGGCTCGTTCGGCACCCTGACGCACAACGCGCGACAGATATTCGTCGTTGTCGCGGATGTCGAGTATGCGTTCCCTGATCGGAAGCGTGACCTTGAGTATGTCTTCGGCAAGCTGCTTTTTCAGATCGCCGTAGCGTATGGAGCAGTCGGCATACGCGTCCTTGAAGTGCTGAAGAGTCGCGGGTTCCGATACGAGTTCCATGAGGGTGAACAGATTGCGTATCGGCTCTGAGACTTCCTGTCCCGGTTCTTTCGGGCCTTCGTCGGTGACAGCTCGCATCACTTTCTTGCGGAGAGTCTTTTCGTCATCTATCAGATATATGCAGTTTCCCTCGCTCTTGCCCATCTTGCCCGAACCGTCGAGTCCAGGAACCTTTACTGACTGCGATCCGAAGTTGAAGTTCACCGGTTCGCCGAAATATGGAGTCTTGTAGAATGAGTTGAAACGGCGTGCGAAGCGGCGGGTCAGCTCAAGGTGCTGCTCCTGGTCTTTGCCGACAGGCACGAGGTCGGCATGGTGTATGAGGATGTCGACTGCCATGAGCGTGGGGTAAGTCAGGAGTCCGGCGTTGACACGCTGGTTGGTCTGGTTGCCTATTATCTGCTTCTCGATCCCCTCGTCGTCGTCTGCGCTCTCTCCTTCGCCGGCGGCGGGAGAGGAAATGCCGAGAGCCTTGCGGGCTTTGTCTTTGAACGAGGCGGTGCGCATCAGTTCGCCGATACCCACATGCATGTTCAAGAGCAGATACATCTCGGCAATCTCCGGCACGTCGCTCTGTACGTATATCGTGTTTTTGTCAGGGTCGAGTCCGGCCGCGAGATATTCGGCGAGAATCTGCTTCACATTCTCATGCAGCATCTTGGGGTCAGGATGCGTGGTCAGCGCGTGGAGATCGGCCACAAAGTAGCGGCAGTCATAGTCGTCCTGCATTCTGACGAATTTGCTGAGAGCTCCGTAGTAGTTGCCGAGATGAAGGTTGCCAGTGGCGCGTATGCCGCTGAGTACTATTTTTTTGCCGTCGCGTCCGCGTGCGGTGCCGGGTGTGGTGTTTTCGTTCATTTCGATGAGTGCATTGCTGGGTGGAACGTATCGTGTGCGCCCTCTCACCGTGGTCTGCTGTGAAACGGATGTGTGGCGCACACGGTCAAAGTACAAAATTAATAAAAAATCCGCATTTTTCAGAGCGTTTTAGTGAATATGTTCTGAAAACTGATTATTATAGGTGTTTTGTGCAATTTTCTCTCATTTATTCGAGAAATTTTATTAATTTTAACCGAGTTTCACTAACATTTCGTACTATGAATAGATTTCCTTATCTGCTGACTCTTGCGACTGGTGTGCTTTTGTCTGCATATTCTTATGCGCAGGAATTCTCGTATGAAGGACTGAATTACCTGTTGGAGGATGGCGTTGTCTGCGTCGGTTATAACAGTGATGCCGAGGGTGATATCATCATTCCGGAGTCTGTACGGTACGAGGACGTGTCTTATCCTGTATCCGGCATAGGTGACTGGGCGTTCAACTGGTCGGCGGTGTCATCTGTGGATATCCCGAATACCGTGACTTTTATCGGACAGCAGGCTTTCTGTGGGTGCTATAACATGACTTCCGTCTCTATTCCGTCATCTGTCAGAACTATTTCAGACTATGCTTTCGATAACGCAGGTCTGGTTTCCATCGAGATTCCCGGAACGGTGGAGACTCTTGGCTATGGGGCGTTTCAGGGGAACGGCAGTCTTGTTTCGGTCGTCATAGGCGAGGGCGTGAAGGTCATTCCCGACAATCTTTTTGCCAATTGCTGGAGTCTGGCAGACGTGACGCTTCCAGACGGTCTTGAAGAGATCGGAGAGTATGCGTTCAGCGGGCAGAACTGCATCGTATCGCTTGAACTTCCGGCTTCTCTGAAACGCATCGGCGCCGGCGCGTTCCAGTTTGCTTCGCTGAGTCGCCTGTCGGTGCCTCCGTCGGTCGAATATCTCGGGCGCGACGCGTTCGCATACAACAGTTATGTCACCATGGATGAGCTCGTGATCGCGGATTCTGATTCTCCGCTTGTGATGGATGGAGATCCTTTCTATATGGTTCCTGTCAGAAGCCTGTATATAGGCCGTGATCTGTCGCATGCCCTTTCATTCGACGGTTTTGCGCTCGAAGAGGCTGCCACCGGGGGCGGATGCACACGTCTCGACGGACTGAACTGGTGCTGCTACGCTCTTCAGAGGGTTACTCTTCATGAAGGACTGCAGACGATAGGGGAGGGGGCAATTACCCTTTGTGACCAGCTTGCCGAACTGACAATTCCTTCTACTGTGACGCTTATCGAGAAAGGAGCGCTGACATCGCTTTACGGTCTCAGAAGTCTGACTTTCGCCGACGGCTGTGAGGATCTTGAATTCGGCGAGTATGTGTTGTCGGCTACCGATCCGGAGATCGTGTACAACGGCAGGGAGTGGACTGGCGAGATGTCGTATTTCGGATACGGATCAATAAGAGAACTCACACTGGCCGGCGGTTGCCGCACTGCCAAGAACTGGATGCAGCGGTCTGCTCTCGAGAAAGTCGTTCTCGGCGAAGGAGTGGAGTGTATAGAGGATAAGGCGTTTCAGCAATGTGAGGCTCTCGTGTCTGTGGCGATGCCTTCTACGGTCGGACATATCGGCGCGGATGCGTTCAGTTACTGTCCGAATCTTTCCGATATCCGGTTGCCCGACGGTGTGAGATATATCGGTGACAATGCCTTCAACGGCTGTCCGATCACTTCGGTCAATCTGACTGAAGGGCTCGAATATCTCGGAGGATGGTCGTTTGCCTGCACAAGACTCCGCGAGGTCACCATACCCGACGGACTGGAGCAGATACAGTGGTGCGCGTTTCTGGATTGCAAGGAGCTGACAGATGTGACCGTAGGCAAGGATGTGACATTTATCGACACCAGTGCTTTCGGCGGTCTGGATGAGATCGAGAATTTCATACTTGCCGACAGTGACGCATCGCTCTCTCTGAGCGGCATGGGGGTGTTCGGCGGATCGCCGGTAAAGAACCTCATGCTCGGACGTCAGGTGCATGGCAGCTGGTTTCTTCAGTCAGGACTGGAAACCGTCGGCTTCAGTGGCGGATGCCGCACTGTCGCCGGCTTCGATCAGGCGCAGATGCTCAAGAAAATATACTTCGCTCCCGAGGTGGAAGCCATATCCGAAAAGGCCTTCTCCGGAAGCGTTCGCATAACCGATGTGATTTGCGGCGGAGAAGTGCCTCCTGCTCTTGATGAAACCGCTTTTATCGATTATGTGTATAAAAACGCGATGCTCGATGTCCCCGAAGGTTACGAGGAGACTTATCATATTACTGACGGTTGGTGTCGTTTTGCGATGATTAACGGAAGTTATGCCTCTGTTGACGCCATTGATACGCAGCGGTCTCACAGGGTGATTTCCATATCAGGAACTCTGGTGGGGAATGATATGTCGGCCGATGAGATCCGAAGACTTCCTTCTGGGGTCTATATAGTCGACGGATGCAGAGTGTTTGTAAGATAGCAGCCACGCATTCGTTCGCATCATTAAATTTGTGGGATTATGAATATAAAAAATATCTCTGTTGTAGTGTTGCTTGCGACGGCAGGCGCACTGACAGGCGCATCCGAGACTGTTGACCCGCTCTCGGCGCCTACTGGAAAAACCGACTGGATCGATCCGGTCGAGGCTGTGGCCGTAAATTCACATTATGTGCTGTATCCATCGCCGACCCGGGGTGAAGACTTGATGGCAAGCTGTATGGTATATCTTCCCGACTGTTATGATCAGGATGGAGACCGTCGTTTCCCGGTAATATATTATCTGCATGGCGGAACGGGAAACCAGAGGGAAGGGAGATGGCTTGTGCGCAGGGTTCATGAAGCCACAGGCAAAGGAGAAATGGAACCGGTGATAATCGTGTGTCCGCAGGCGCTTCCGATCGGTTGGTACATAAACGCCAACCAGTCTGACCCGAAAGTCTTGTCAGGTCCTCTTGAGGATCTGATTCTCAAGGATCTGATTCCGTATATCGATTCCAGATACCGTACTATTCCGACAGCGGGAGGACGCGGTGTCGAGGGCTTCTCGATGGGAGGCAGGGGTGCCCTGGCTTTTGCATTCGGCCATCCTGACGTTTTCGGGGCAGTAAGTAGTGTGGCGGGAGCGGTGGTCGACTGGAATGAG
Organism: uncultured Muribaculaceae bacterium; assembly: GCA_947176745.1. Taxonomy (GTDB): domain Bacteria; phylum Bacteroidota; class Bacteroidia; order Bacteroidales; family Muribaculaceae; genus Lepagella. Next base: position 16,465 of record CAMWRV010000018.1, on the reverse strand, counting down.
GAACCGCTTCTACGTGCTCTCGAATGTACTTTCGGAGATGCCGATGATCCTTTCTCCCGCCGGTATTTCGATTCATGGCATCCTGTTGGGGCTGCTTGCCGCAACTCAAGGTCTGTGATATCCTCAGGAATGGATGTGAGGATGTATGTCGGAGATCAGGATCGTCTGTATGATGAAAATGGCGTCAGCATAACAGGTCGATTTCACGAATGTCTTGACCGACTCTCGATCCCTCACTCATATACGATAGTGCCGGGAGCAGGACATGATCCGGAAGAAATTTTTAATGATTCTGTCAACAGATATGACACCTCATTCTGGGATAATGCTTTTGCTCCTGCCCTGAGAGTAATGGAGGCTCCGGCGGGAATCAGAGAGTTTCTTTCTTCCGTCTTCCCGGGCGCGGAGATCTGTGATGTGAATGTTATTCCTGACGAACGGGGAGACCACTACGACGCGATTCTTTCCGACGGCTCCCGGGTGAGATTCAATGAGCATCTCAACTGGATAAAGGCCGAGACACATCCGGCACTCTTCCCCGACGCGCTTCTGCATGAGGGCATCCGTGGGTGGATGAATGAAAATCCGGGAGTTGCTCCGGTTGTCTCTGTCGAGAAGGTGCCGCGTGTCGGATATGACGTACGTCTTTATGACGGCTCTTCGTTTCTGTTTGATACCGCAGGCCGCCCGATCCGCGAATGATTATTCCGGGGCAGCCTCTTTTTTGAAAAAATGGCTTCCGTGTGCACGGAAGCCATTAATAGTGTAAATTAAGTTAGTGGATTAGTTCAATTCGAGCGGGGTGTATTCGAGACCGAAGGCATCGGCCACGGCCTTGAATGTGATCTTGCCGTCAACGACGTTGACGCCGTTGGCCAGACCTGCGTCGCGCTTGCAGGCCTCAACCCAGCCGAGGTCGGCGAGGCGAAGAGCGTAAGGCATTGTCGCGTTGGTCAGAGCGAGAGTAGAGGTGTAAGGCACGGCGCCGGGAATGTTGGCGACTGCATACTGCACAACTCCGTCAACCACATATGTAGGCTCGGAGTGCGTGGTGGGATGTGTGGTCTCGAAGCATCCGCCCTGATCGACAGCTACATCGACCATAACCGAGCCGGGACGCATCATCTTGACCATGTCGGCGGTAACAAGGTGCGGAGCTTTTGCACCGGGCACAAGCACAGAACCTACGACGAGGTCGGTGGTGGGAAGCTCCTGCTCGATGTTGTGGCGTGACGAATAGAGGGTCTTGACGTTCTTCGGCATCACGTCGGCACAGTGGCGGAGCACATTGAGGTTGACATCGGTGATGGTCACGTCGGCGCCGAGGCCGGCGGCCATAAGAGCGGCGTTGCGGCCTACTACGCCGGCACCGAGAACAAGGACTTTCGCAGGCTTGACACCGGGAACACCGCCCATGAGGACTCCGCGTCCCCCCTGCGGTTTTTCAAGGAAGCGTGCGCCTTCCTGAATCGACATGCGGCCTGCCACCTCGCTCATGGGGATAAGAAGAGGAAGACGGTTGTCGCGGTCGGTCACGGTCTCATAGGCTATACAGGTCGCGCCGCTCTCTACCATGGCTTCGGTAAGTGCGCGGTCTGATGCGAAGTGGAAGTATGTGAAAAGGAGCTGGCCCTTGCGGATAAGCTTGTATTCGGGGGCAATCGGTTCCTTGACCTTGATGATCATGTCGGCTGTCGCGTAGACATCTTCTATGGTGGGGAGGATTGTGGCGCCTGCTGCGGCGTATTCCTCGTCAGAAAAACCGCTTCCTTCGCCGGCTGTGTGCTGCACGAAGAGTGTGTGGCCGTGGGCTACAAGTTCCTTTACGCCTGCGGGGGTGGCGCCTACGCGGTTTTCGTTGTTCTTGATCTCTTTGGGAATTCCGATTTTCATAATGTGGTGTATTAGATTTTGATTGGTTCGATATGAAAAGCCGCTTCCGGAGACCCGGAAGACTTTGTTGTCGGTTTTCGCGCCAAATTTACAACATTAGCGCGGATCCGCAAACGGACATCCGTATGTTTTTCAACATAAAAATGCAAAAAATGTCACCTGTGCAATGACGGCCGCCTGGCTGTTTTCTATGCCATATGGTTTTTTTTTGCTATTTTTGCAGTCTAATTATAAATATAATAATAATGAACGAACTGGCAACCAAATATAATCCTCAGGATGTAGAGGACAAATGGTACGCGTACTGGATGGAGCATGACCTGTTCCACTCTGTGCCCGACGACAGGGAACCGTACACGATAGTGATTCCTCCACCCAATGTGACAGGCGTGCTGCACATGGGGCATATGCTCAACAATACTATTCAGGACATTCTCGTGCGCAGGGCGCGTATGACCGGCAAGAACGCATGCTGGGTGCCCGGAACCGACCATGCCGCGATATCGACCGAGGCCAAGGTTGTGGCCAAGCTCGCAGCCGAAGGCATTGAGAAACATTCGCTCTCACGCGAGGATTTCCTGCGTCATGCATGGGACTGGACTGACAAGTACGGTGGTATCATTCTCAAGCAGCTGCGCAAGCTCGGAGCGTCATGCGACTGGGCGCGCACCGCGTTCACAATGGACGAGACCCGCTCGAAAAGTGTGATCCGTGTCTTCTGCGATCTTTACGAGAAAGGTCTTATATACCGTGGAGTGCGCATGGTCAACTGGGACCCTCAGGCTCTGACCGCGCTTTCCGACGAGGAGGTGATCTATAAGGAGGAGCAGAGCAAGCTCTACCATCTCCGCTATAAAGTGGAGGGAGATGACCGGTATATTGTTGTCGCTACAACGCGTCCGGAGACGATTCTTGGCGATACGGCTGTGTGCGTCAATCCGGATGACGAGCGTTACTCGTGGCTCAAAGGAAAGAAGGTGATAGTGCCTCTTGTCGGTCGTGCCGTGCCGATCATCATGGACAGCTATGTCGAGATGGAGTTCGGTACCGGATGTCTGAAAGTCACTCCCGCTCACGATGTCAACGACTACATGCTCGGAGACAAATATAATCTCCCGTCGATCGACATTTTCAACGACAACGGCACGATCTCGGAGGCCGGCGGCATGTATGTAGGCATGGATCGTTTCGATGTGCGCCGCAAGATCATGGAAGACCTCGAGGCCGCCGGACTTGTGGAGAAGGTCGAGGACTATGTCAACAAGGTCGGACATTCCGAGCGCACCGACGCCGTAATCGAGCCGAAGCTGTCGATGCAGTGGTTCGTTAAGATGGAGTCGCTCGCAAAGCCGGCGCTCAAGGCTGTAGAGGATGACGACATTGCTTTTGTGCCCGCGAAATTCAAGAATACCTACCGTCACTGGATGTCGAACATCAAGGACTGGTGCATCTCGCGCCAGCTCTGGTGGGGGCACCGCATTCCGGCCTATCATCTGCCCGGTGGCGGCTATGTCGTAGCCGAGTCTGACGAAGAGGCTCTTGTCAAGGCAATCGAGAAAACCGGAAACTCGGCTCTCTCTCTCGATGATCTGCAGCGCGATCCCGACTGTCTCGACACCTGGTTCTCCTCATGGCTCTGGCCGATATCGCTTTTCAACGGCATTCTTGATCCGGGCAACGAGGAGTTCAGATATTACTATCCCACATCCGATCTTGTGACCGGCCCCGATATCATCTTCTTCTGGGTGGCGCGCATGATCATGGCCGGATACGAGTTTGTAGGCGACAAACCATTTGGAAATGTATATTTCACCGGCATAGTCCGCGACAAGATCGGCCGCAAGATGTCGAAGTCTCTCGGCAACTCGCCTGATCCGCTCGATCTTATCGAGAAGTTCGGAGCAGACGGTGTGCGCATGGGTATCATGCTTGCAGCACCGGCCGGACATGACATAATGTATGATGACTCGCTCTGCGAGCAGGGTCGTAATTTCTGCAATAAGATCTGGAATTCCTTCCGTCTGATCAAAGGCTGGGAGGTGGCAGACGCCGCTCAGCCTGAAAGTTCCCGTCTGGCTGTAGAATGGTTTGACGCCCGCCTCAACGCGACAATGGCCGAGATGGCCGACCTGATGGGCAAGTTCCGTATCTCGGAAGCGCTCATGGCTCTCTACCGCCTCTTCTGGGACGAGTTCTCGTCGTGGTATCTTGAGGTTGTCAAGCCTGCATACGGCCAGCCTGTCGACAAGACTACTTATAATGAGACCATCCGGTTCTTCGACATGCTTCTGCGCCTTCTCCATCCCTTCATGCCCTTCATCACTGAGGAACTCTGGCAGCATCTTGCCGAGCGCAAGGAAGGGGAGAGCATCATGTATGCCCAGTTGCCTGAACCCAACGAAGCCGATGCCCGGCTGATCTCCGATTTCGAGCATCTCAAGGAGGTTGTGGCCGGTATCCGCACGGTGCGCAAGCAGAAGCAGATTCCCCAGCGCGACGCGCTTGAACTTAACGTGCAGTCGCGTCACGACAGCAGACTCGATCCGGTCATTGTCAAGATGGGCAATATAAGTTCTATCGTGGTAGTGGAGGAGAAGAATCCTGCGGCGGCGGCATTTATAGTCGGTAAGGCTGAGTACTCGATTCCTCTCGCCGACAAAGTCAATGTAGAGGAAGAGGTGGCCAAGCTCAATAAGGATCTCGATTACTATACGCGATTCCTCGCCGGAGTCGAGAAGAAACTTTCGAACGAGAAATTCGTGGCCAACGCCCCGGAGGCTGTCGTGGCCGTAGAGCGGAAGAAAAAGGCTGATGCCGAGGAGAAACTTGCCACAATCAGGGCTTCGCTTGCTGCTCTTACAAAATGATGGTCTGACATATCCGGCCTCACCGGCCTCACCGGAAGATAAATAGATTCGCGCCTGCATGACATAGGTTCATGCAGGCGCGAAGTGTATATAGCTGATGTTTACCGGCACCGATGGTCTTTTGCCGGATCTCTTGTCTTGCGGATTACAGACTGAGCATTTCGTTCTGGGCCGCAAGGTCCTCAAGGTAACGCGTGCGGTCTTCCTCGATCATACGGTCGAACTCCCGGGCATAGTCGGCTATGATCTCGGCCGGCCTGTGCCAGCGGGCGGGGAAGCGGGCCGATATCCATTTACGTTCCAGCTCCGGATAATTATCCATGGCCTCGCTGAAAATCCTCTCCATCGCTTCTATCGACTCCGCCTCCATGGCGCGGCGCAGATATGTGCGGGTCATAGGGAGTCCGGCGATGTCGACCCATTCGTCAGGCCGTGCGGAGTCTCCTCCCGGCTGGATGCCTACATTTTCCATTCGGGTGGAGAGATACTTGTAAATGGCGAGTTCGTATAGGTGTCGTGCCCTTTCAAGAGATGCCCGCGTGAATTTCATGCCCCTGTAGCGCAGATACCGGTCATCGTCGGCCGGACGTCCGAGAAGTGTTTCGATGACTTCCGAAGCCGACAGCATCTTGTCGACTGTCAGAGGGTTGAGCACGTTAAACACAATGCGGTCATGCATCGGGAGACGGCGCTTAAGCCGACGGTCGCGGGTAGGCCATTTCTGCTCGTCGCGCATGAGTCCGCAGCTGCGCAGCATCACTCCGGGCACAACGACTGTCGCTCCCTTCTCGTCGCCGAAAAGATAGGAGAACGGAAACTGCGACGAGTCCGGATGGGTCTTGTGCTGTCCCATCAGCAGGGAGAAAGCCCCGATCTTTGCCCCGAGCATCAGATATGAGGCGGAACTTGTCTTGACGCCGCGCTCAAGTATACCCCAGTGCACGGGCCCGAGCTTATACATGTGGTTGCTCTGGTTCGTGCCGCTTCCGGCATTCATGAATGAGGTCTGGCATCCGATCAGCAGTGATGATTTGTGCATGCTCACAGTGTATGGCCCGGCAAACATGGCGCAGGCCTCGCCGTTTTCAAGCGAGCAGTTGGCGAAGAAGAGTGAATCATGTGCCGAGAAACCTTTCTCAAGCGAGGCTCCCTGTCCTATATAGCAGTTTCTTATTATGGCTCCGGAATCGGCCCGGCCGTCCTCGATGATGAAATTCTCGGCGTCGACGCCGTTGCCGACGTAGGCGAGACAGCGCCCGGGAGCAGCATTGTTGATGATCATGCCGTTGCTCAGTCTGCGTGCGCCCGACACCCTGACTTCGTTTCCGACGCATACGTTGCGCAGTTCTCCGCAGTTTTCAATAACTGCGCCGTCACCGATTATATGTCGTGGTGTCAGCCGCTCCACATGTTCTTCTACTATAGGACGCAGGTATCTCTCATTCCATCGCGGTTCACGCGCCATAAGCAGGGCGGCCTGCGCCGACAGACCCGGATAGATAGTGACCGCACGCGATCCGGTCTCGTCGAGCACATCGACTTCCGTGCCGACACCGCACTGGGCCTCGGGCTCGAACTCGATTAGCGACACGTCGGTGATCCGGGCGTTTCTACCGACAACGCAGTTCCTGATATGTATGCCGATGCCGCGTATGCATGCATAGTCGCCGATCACACAGTTCTCTATTCTTGCGTCGGCTATCTCGGAGCCGAGTTCTCTGCGGACAATGCCGAGCGAGACGGCTCCGGCAAATTCCACATTCCGCACCGAGTCGAGATCGGTGGCGTCGCACAGGCGCACCGAACTCCAGTCGAGCGATCTGCATCCGTTGCTTTCGAGCTTGCGTCTTTCCCACCATTCGAGCGGGCGGCGGCGGAGACTTGTCTCGGCCTGTATGTCATGTGTGCGGTTGGTCATGGCTCTGATATGTCGTCATATTTCTGATAGAGGAAGTCGTTATACGGGAATCTTGCCGTATGTATCTCTTTTGCTTTCTGATAAAGCAGCTCTTTCAGTTCCTCGATGTTGATGCGTTCCTTGGCCGAGATGAAGACACAGTTGTTGTCCATGCGGCTCATCCATGTGCTTCTGAAATCCTCAAGCGGAATGTTCTCGCGTCTGACGGGAGTCAGGTCGTCGGGATCTTTCGGCGTGTAGGTGAAGGCATCGATCTTGTTGAATACCATGATCATGGGCTTTTCAGCCGATTCGCACACGTCGGCGAGTGTCTTGTTGACAACCTCGATCTGCTCCTCGAAATTGGGATGGCTCACATCGACCACATGCACCAGCACGTCAGCCTCGCGTACCTCGTCGAGCGTCGACTTGAACGAGTCGACAAGGTGCGACGGCAGTTTGCGGATAAAGCCTACGGTGTCCGAAAGAAGGAACGGAAGGTTTTCGATCACTACCTTCCTCACCGTCGTGTCGAGAGTGGCGAACAGTTTGTTCTCGGCAAACACGTCGCTCTTACTCAGGAGATTCATCAGGGTCGACTTGCCGACGTTGGTATAGCCTACAAGCGCCACGCGTGTCATCTTTCCACGGTTCTTCCGCTGCACGGTTTTCTGCCGGTCGATGGCCGACAGTTCCTCTTTAAGTCGCGATATCTTGTCGAGGATTATGCGTCGGTCGGTCTCGATCTGCGTCTCGCCCGGACCGCGCATGCCGATTCCTCCGCGCTGGCGTTCGAGGTGGGTCCACATGCGGGTCAGACGGGGGAGAAGATACTGGTACTGCGCGAGTTCGACCTGAGTGCGGGCGGTGGCGGTCTGCGCGCGTTTGGCGAAGATGTCGAGAATGAGGCTGGTGCGGTCGAGTATCTTGACCTTCAGCTCCTTCTCGATATTGGCCACCTGTTTCGACGAAAGCTCATCGTCGAATATGACAAGACCGATCTCGTTCTCTTCCACATATTCACGAATCTCCTCCAGTTTCCCGGTCCCGACATATGTGCGGGGATTGGGATAGTCGAGTTTCTGGGTGAAACGTGCCACCGGTTCGGCTCCTGCTGTCTCGGCCAGAAAAGCGAGTTCGTCGAGATACTCGGCGGTCTTGCTTTCATTCTGGACACGCGTGGCGAGGCCGACAAGCACGGTCTTCTCGTTTTGCTCTTTATTGATGATGTTGTCCTCTATCATAACCTGTGATGTTGGCTGCCTCATGCCGGGCAGACGGGTCGGCTAAAACATGAAATGGGAACGCACGCGCTCCCATTTCATATAACAATCCCTGAAGGATTATTTCTTGATCTGACAATCCGTGAAGGATTATTTCTTGACCTTGTTGTAGCGGGCGTTAAGACCCTCCACTACCTCGTCGGTGATGTCAAGTTCGGGATTTATGTAAAGGGTAGCGGCTTTGAAGAGAATCGCGTCGTAACCTCTTGTCTTGTTGTAGGATTCGATAAATGCGTTGATCGAGTCGTTGATCGTCTTCTGTGCCTGTTCGGCAGCCTGCGCGATATTGTTCTGAAGATTCTGCATGCTGCGCTGTGCCTCGTTCTGCATGTTGGCCATTTTCTGCTCGTCCTGCTTGTAGGATGCTTCCGACAGATAGCCGTTGTTCTGCATCTTGTTCTGTACGGTGTTGGCGAAGCTCTGGATCTTGTTCTGGTGCTGCTTCATCTGGCTCTCGGCGTTGGTCTGGAGCCGGAGCATCTCCTCGTTGTAGTCTTTGGCGAGGTTATAGCGGCTCAGAACGCTGTCGAGATCGACATACCGGTAGTTGGGCAGGATGGCTGCCGGCTTTTCTGTCTTTGCCTTTGAGGGAGTGGCCTTGGCAGGCTTCTTGTCATCGCCGCATGAGACAGCTCCGAGACAGAGCAGTGCCGATACGGCCACACTGGCGAGTGTGATGTAAGTTTTTTTCATTTTATGAGGTTAAGTTTTGTTCATTCTCTTACTGGCGGGCGCGTGATGACGGCAGCCGTGGCGGGAATCTCCTTTGCGTCCGGCGAAGCAAAAGCAAAGCAAAAGTAATGATATTCCCAGTAACAACGTAACGAGAAGCGTTAATTTCACTTTTTTTAATGTTTGTGTTCGCCCGAGCGACTATACCCGAGGATTTTGAACGCAAATTTAATTAAAAAATCGCAAATGTTGGCGTAATATGCGAATATTTTGCTAACTTTGGAAAAATTCGGGGCGAGAGATGAATTGACGTTCCCTCCCGTTTCCCTTCATGACGGTTATGGACCGCCTGCCGATTAAATGACTAATGTACTATAAAACAGAATATTGATTATGGAAGTAAAAGACCTTAAACCGGAATTGATCTGGAAATGCTTCGACGAAGTGACTAAAATTCCACGTCCCTCCTGCCATGAGGAACAGATACGCGAGTTTCTTCTTAAATTCGCGGCCGACCACGGAGTGGAGGCCAAGACCGACAAGGTGGGTAATGTCGTGATGCGACGTCCTGCGACTCCCGGATATGAGAATGCACCCGTTGTGATTCTTCAGGGACACATGGACATGGTGGCCGAGAAGAACGGCGACAGCACGCACGACTTCATGAAAGACCCGATTGAGACTTATATCGACGGCGACTGGGTGAAGGCACGCGGCACTACTCTTGGCGCAGACAACGGAATCGGTGTCGCCGCAGCCATGGCAGCAATGATCGATCCGGATCTCGTGCACGGACCGCTGGAGGCTCTCTTTACAGTCAATGAGGAGATTGGTCTCGAAGGTGCGCAGAATCTCGGCAAGGACATGATCACAGGCTCGATTCTGATCAACATGGACTCTGAGGACGACGGCGAGATTTTTGTCGGATGCGCCGGCGGCATCGACACGACAGCCGACTTCACTTATCAGCGCAGTTTCACTCCCGAGAATTTCGAGTATATGCGTGTGGCCGTATCCGGTCTTCTCGGCGGACATTCAGGCTCTGACATCAACCTCGGTCGCGCCAACGCCAACAAGATCATAGCGCGTTTCATCTGGGAATGCTCTCAGAAATGGGACATCACGGTCTGCGAGATCGAGGGTGGCAATCTGCGCAACGCGATCCCGCGTGAGGCTCATGCGGTGTTTGGCGTCCACAGTGACCATCATGAGGAGCTGAAGCGACATCTTAAGAAATATACCGAAGAGATACTTAAGGAATACGAGGGAGTGGAACCTTCGATGGATCTGCGCATCGATACATGCGAACGTCCCGAATACTGCATCGACTCCGAGACTTCCATCAGACTTGTGCGTGCCATTTATTCGGCTCCTCACGGAGTTTACTCCATGAGCCGCGATCTTGAGGGGCTCGTAGAGACATCGACCAATCTTGCCGCTGTCAAGATGCTCGACGGCAACGTCGTGCGCATCACTACTTCGCAGCGTTCATCTGTAGAAAGCCGCAAGAACGATATCGCCGGTCAGGTGGAGGCCCACTTCCAGCTTGCCGGAGCAAAGGTATACCACAGCGACGGTTATCCCGGTTGGGCTCCCGACATGAAGTCTCCCATCATGAAGATTTCGGCCGACGCCTATGAGGAACTGTTCGGAGTTCGCCCGGCAATCAAGGCCATTCATGCCGGTCTTGAGTGCGGCTTGTTCCTTACAAAGCATCCCGATCTCGATATGGTCAGCTTCGGTCCGACCATGACCGGTGTGCATTCTCCCGACGAGAAGCTTCTTATCCCCACCGTAGAAAAATTCTGGAAACATCTGGCACGCGTGCTTGAAAAAGTGGCTAAGTCATGAGGTTTGCCGCAACACTCCTCCTGCCCGCATTGCTGTGGGCAGGAGCTGCGTGCGGTAAAACTGACAATTCTCCGGTGACTTCTGCCGACAGTCAGGTCTGCGACACAGTCGCGGCCGACAGTCTGCGCGTCGCCGGCTTCCCGCTGGATTCAGTGCCGGCGGCAGATGCCGCTGACCGTTACAGCCGTCTCACCGACGAGGATTTTCGTACAGTCGCCGATGAACTCGGGGTGGAGATCGCAGCAATAAAGGCTGTCGTGCTCATAGAGGCAGGCAAGCAGATGAAGGGCTTCTATGCTCCGGGCGTGCCTGTGGTCAACTTCGACGGATCCATGTACAGAGCTCATGCCTCCAAGGCAAAAAACAAGAAGGGGGACAAAAATGCCAAGGTGCCTCCCGGACTAAAGGGTTATGCGCTTCGCGAATGGACTCAGCTTGTCAATGCCCGTCGCAAGAATTCCGACGGTGCCAATATGGGCGCGTTCTGGGGAATGTTTCAGATCGGTGGCTTCAATTACAAACTATGCGGATGTTCGGATGTTGATGAATTTGTAAGAGTGATGTCGGAGTCTGAGTTTTCTCAGCTTGAGCTTTTCGCCAAATTCATAACCAATGCAGGAATGCTCCCGGATCTCCGCAAAAAGAACTGGGCCGGATTCGCCCGTAAATATAATGGCGCAAGCTATGCGCGGCGCGGATACCACACGCGTATGGCGGCCGCTTATAAAAAATTCAAGGCACAGGAGTGACCATCCCTCAATATTTCATGCGGATGGTGTCTTGGCCTAAATCAGAAAGAACCTAAATCAGGCAGAATATGAAAATCACAGAACTGAATCCCCGGCTTGTCTGGGAAATTTTCAATGAAATCACAAAAGTGCCGCGTCCCACACATCATCTTGACAAGATGAAGGCTTTTCTTGTCGACTGGGCGCATCGTCACGACATAGAAGTGCATACTGACGAGGTCGGAAACGTAATGATGCGCGTGCCGGCAACGCCGGGCTACGAGAATGCTCCAGTAGTAATCCTGCAGGGGCATCAGGACATGGTGGCCGAGAAGACTCCCGACAGCACCCACGACTTCATGAACGACCCGATCGAGACAGTGGTCGACGGCGAATGGGTGCGTGCGAACGGCACTACGCTCGGTGCTGACAACGGTCTCGGATGCGCCACGGCGATGGCGGCTCTTATCGATCCGGATCTCGTTCACGGCCCGCTCGAAGCACTGCTCACTGTAGATGAAGAGCAGGGACTCATTGGCGCGAACGGCCTCAAGGAGGGATTTGTGACAGGCGAAATTCTTCTCAATCTTGATTCAGAAGAGATGGGTTCTCTTGTCATCGGTTGCGCCGGCGGAAAGGTCACGATCTGTTCGCTGCCCGTGAAGCGTCAGCCCGCGCCCGACGGAGTCTCTTTCGAGATTGTGATCGGCGGTCTTAAAGGCGGACACTCCGGCATGGAGATAAATCTCGGACGAGCCAATGCCAACCAGCAGCTCGCACGGTTCATGTGGGAAGCCGACCGCAGGACTCCTCTTGAACTCGCGGCAATAGACGGCGGCGGTCTCGCCAACGCCATACCCCGCGACGCAAAGGCCGTAGTTGTGGTCAGACGCGAGGATGCGGAGGCATTCGCCGCCTACGCTGCGGAGTTCAGCTCGACGCTCCATGCCGAGTTTGACGCAGTCGAAAATCCTGATTTCTCTTTTATGGTCAGTGAGTGCGCGCCCGTGTCGGAGATTATCGAGACCCAGACGGCCCATAATCTGATCGCTGCACTCTTCGCGTGCCCTGTTGGAGTCCAGTCTATGTCGGCGGCGATACCCGGTCTTGTGGAGACATCTGACAATCTTGCTTCCGTAAAGATGCTGAAGGATGATACGGTGGAGATCACGATCCACCAGCGCTCTTCGGTCGATTCCCGCCGTGACGAGATTGCCGACCGCGTATCCGCGCTTTTCGGTATGATCGGAGCTGATGTCAGATTCGACGATACGTATGTGGGCTGGGAGCCAAACCCGGCCTCGCCGGTGCTGAAAGTGGCCGAGGAAAGCTACCGTCATCTTTTCGGCACCGACCCCAAGGTCGAGGCTCTGCATGCCGGCCTGGAATGCGGCCTGTTTCTTGAGAAGATGCCTCACCTCGACATGGTCAGCTTCGGGCCGACTTTGAAAGATATCCATTCTCCCGGTGAAAAGGCCGATATACGCTCGGTAGGGGAGTTCTACAGGCTTCTGACGGAAATGCTCCGGCGTCTTGCAGAAATGAAGTAATGACCCTGAACACCGCGAACACCGCGGATCGCGTAATCCATAGGTTCGTCTGCCTCAGTGCGGACGAACTTTTTTTATTGTGGGAGGTTATACATATGTGGCCGGAGTTCGGTCCGCAATCATAACTATATTCACATGTAATGTTCGCATGCTCGGCTTTTTATCAATAGGAGTGTTTATTGACGGCGGCTATTACGCCAAGATCAACCGTGCCCTCAAGGCTCGAGACAGATCCATAATAAGGGTTAGCTCGCTGTTCGAGTATATCACCTCGGAACTCGCTATGCAGGAGGGCCTCGACATATCGGACTGTCAGATCACGGAAGCCCACTATTTCAGAGGCCGTTTTCGTGTGAAAGAGGCGTATGACAAGCATCTGCTGTATAACGAGCGCAAGTTCGAGGATACACTGATAGAGAATGACGTGGTGTTTCACTACAAGCATCTCAGGGAGGTTGAGCGCGACGGGCAGACAGAAGTACTTGAAAAGGGTGTCGATGTTTGGTTCGCTCTCGAAGCTTATGAACTCGCCACATTCAGAAAGTTTGATTATGTCGTGCTGATAACCGGCGATGCAGATCATCAGATGCTTGTCAGAAAACTCAAGGCTCTGAAGATAAAGACAGTGCTGATCACATGGAATCTTTCGGAGGTAGACAGCACGTCTCACATGCTGCGCGATGAAGTGGGGCAGCATTGGGAATTGTCGATGATTGTCGACAATAATCCTCAGTTGCGCAAGATGCTTCTGTATAAGTTGCGCGAGCCTGCCGTAAATCCTCTCGGCGACAATTTTTGACGTTGAACCGCGATGTCGATTCTGTCATGTCCATTATATCCAATCAGACATTAATTTAATAATCGAGACTATGAAAAAGACAATCTCTCTGATATCAAAGGGCGTCATGGCGCTTCTTCTTGCGTTTGCAATGGCGGCCTGCGGTCCGAAAGCTCCGGATCCGTCGGTAGTGTCAGGTAAAATTGACGAAGGTCAGGCTCTTTCCGAATCTGACTATACCTCTATGATCGACTACTGCGGCAAGTATGCTGCCGAGGCTCAGAAATACTTCGACATAATAAACGCTCAGCCCAATGACTCCACTGCAGAGGCTGTAAAGGCCACAGACGATCTGGCTGCCCTTTATGCACGCTACACATATCTTGACCAGTTCAGAAACACTCTGGCTCAGACAGATGTGTCGGCTATGGGCGCGGATAACGAAAAGAAAGTGAACGAATATGCGAAATACCAGGCTTTTCCATTACCAGTAGGGGAAGGTGCCGATCTGCGTGATCCGGCTGTGGTCGGCATGATTCAAGACATGCCGTCGACCGACACTACACAGGTCATTTCCACCGGCGACGGCGAGGCTGTCGATATCAATGTGAAATAGTGAGAATGCCACTCATCAAACCACTGACTTGCATGGAGCCGCGAACGCCGGCTCCTTTTTTTTGTACTCTTTTTTTTGATGCAAGAAGGCTGGCTTTTTTGGTTAATTGACGCTTTTTATGTACTTTTGCGGAAAAATTAACGTTAACGGTTTAATGCGACATATGCCTCATGGGGCACCGATATTGGAATCTTACTGCTAACTTATTGGTAATTTTATCATTATTGTGTGAAAGTCCATGCCTTCATGAGCACTTGAACTGTCGCGGCCAACAACTCTAACATAATTTATATGTGCGGAATAGTAGGATACCTCGGAGAGGGGAATGTCTATGATATTCTTATCAAAGGCCTTCATCGTCTCGAATACCGGGGATATGACAGTGCCGGCGTTGCCCTCGTGGGTAAGGATGGCAGAATCAATATTTTTAAGACCAAAGGAAAGGTCAGCAACCTGGAGGCGTTCTGCGCTGACAAGAATCTCGATTCAAGTGTCGGCATAGCCCATACTCGATGGGCGACGCACGGAGAACCTTCCGACACAAATGCACATCCGCATTTCAGCGAAGACGGCAATATAGCCATAGTGCATAACGGAACAATCGAGAATTACAAGGTGCTCAAGGATGCGCTCGAACAGCACGGGTGCACATTTCACTCGGAGACCGATACGGAAGTCTTGGCACAGTTGATAGAATATATTCGTCTGTCTAACAAGTGTTCGCTTCTTTCGGCGGTTAGACAGGCCCTCAAACAGGTGGTGGGTGCTTACGCCATCGCTGTCCTTGAAAAAGACAATCCCGACACCATCATCGCGGCGCGTCAGAGCAGTCCGCTTGTCATCGGTATCGGTGACGGCGAGTTCTTTCTTGCATCAGACGCCACACCGTTTGTGGAATACACGAAAGAGTGCGTCTATCTCAAGGATGGTGAGATTGCGGAGATCCGCCGCGGCGAGACTCTGAAGATCACTAACCTCGACAATGTCGAGGCAGAGATTGATGTCACTACGCTCAAGATGTCGATATCCCAGCTTGAGAAGGGCGGTTATCCGCATTTTATGCTCAAGGAGATTTTCGAGCAGCCCGACACGCTGCGCGACTGCATCAGAGGCCGGGTGGTGGATCGCGGAAGCCGCATCATAATCAATGGTATCAACGACCACAAAGAGAAGTTCCTTGAGGCAAAGCGCATAGTCATCGTTGCCTGTGGCACGTCATGGCACGCGGGGCTGCTCGGAAAATATCTGCTTCAGGACATGTGTCGCATACCTGTCGTTGTCGAATATGCTTCGGAATTCAGATACTCCAATCCGGTGATTGACAAGAACGACGTTGTGATAGCCATTTCCCAGAGCGGAGAGACTGCCGACACTCTTGCGGCCATACAGATCGCAAAGAAAGCGGGGGCATTTGTCTTCGGCATAAGTAATGTTGTCGGGAGCTCAATCCCTCGCGAGACTTACGCCGGGTGCTACATACATGTAGGCCCCGAGATCGGTGTCGCCTCCACAAAGGCATTCACCGGACAGGTGATGGTTCTTACTCTCATATCGCTTGCAATAGCGCAGCTGAGAGGCACTATGACTCAGGACGAGATAGAACAGGTTGGCAAGGCGGTTCTGAAGATTCCGACATTCGTGAAACGCGTGCTCGAACTCGCCGACAGAATCGAGAGGCTCTCGCTTATATTTACATACGCCCGCAATTTCCTCTATCTCGGCCGAGGCTACAGTTACCCTGTCGCGCTCGAAGGCGCGCTCAAGCTCAAGGAGATATCATATATACACGCGGAGGGCTACCCTGCAGCCGAGATGAAGCATGGTCCCATTGCTCTTATTGACCAGGAGATGCCTACTGTAATCATCGCTCCCAAAGATCATCTCTACGAGAAGATCGTAAGCAATGTCCAGCAGGTAAAGGCGAGGGGTGGCAACATACTTGCCATCGTCACCGAAGGCGACACCGTCATAAGCAATATCGCCGACCATGTGCTCGAAGTGCCCGAGATGCCCGAATGTCTCACTCCGATCATCACCTCGGTGCCGCTGCAGCTCCTTTCATACTATATCGCCATCAATAAAGGAAAAGATGTCGATATGCCCCGAAATCTCGCTAAATCGGTCACTGTCGAGTGATTAGAGTCAACCGATAAGGTGGCCGTCTCAAAAAAACGAGAAAAAATAACGATTTTTTGCAAAAATAGTTTGCATACATCAGAAAATTGTTATACCTTTGCACTCGAAATTCGCTGACACACTCAACGCAGCGAGTTTCAAACGCCTCTTTAGCTCAGTTGGCCAGAGCACGTGATTTGTAATCTCGGGGTCGT